>SYFN01000136.1 GCA_005800405.1 Burkholderiales bacterium | reverse complement strand
TGAAGTCGAACATGGAAGAGCTGATTCACCATTTCAAGCTGTTCACTGAGGGTTTCCATGTGCCCAAGGGCGAGGCCTATGCAGCAGTAGAGCATCCGAAGGGCGAGTTCGGTATCTACCTTGTATCCGACGGCGCAAACAAGCCCTACCGGCTGAAGATACGCGCGCCCGGTTATGCGCACCTGCAGGGACTCAATGAAATGGCGAAAGGGCACATGATCGCCGATGCTGTGACGATCATTGGTACCCAGGACATCGTGTTCGGCGAGATTGATCGCTGATTACGTATTCATCCACAAGGCAAAACAATGCTGTTAACAGAGCAAGCGTACAAGAAAATAGATCGTGAACTGGCAAAGTTTCCAGCGGATCAGCGACAGTCGGCGGTCATGGCTGCGCTCGCGATCGCGCAGGATGAAAAAGGCTGGCTGGCACCGGACGTGATGCAAGACATCGCCGATTATATTGGCATGCCTGCGATTGCGGTGCAAGAAGTGGCTACGTTCTACAACATGTATAACCTCAAGCCCACAGGCAATCACAAGATCACGATTTGCACCAATCTGCCTTGTGCACTTTCAGATGGCAACAAGGCAGCGCTTCATTTAAAGGAAAAACTTGGTATTGACTATCGTGAAACCACCGCAGACGGTCATTTCACGCTTGTTGAAGGCGAGTGCATGGGGGCTTGTGGCGATGCGCCTGTCCTGCTGGTCAATAACAAGCGCATGTGTAGCCACATGTCAAATGAAAAAATCGATGCCTTGCTGGAGGAGCTAAAAAAATGAGCAGCCTTCATGACCGTCATATCAAACCACTGATACTCGCGGGCCTCGACGGCAGTAACTGGCATCTCGCCGATTATGTGAGGCGCGGTGGTTATTCTGCGCTACGCCGCATCCTGACTGAAAATATCACGCCCGAGCAGGTCATTGCCGAATTAAAGGCATCCTCGCTGCGCGGTCGCGGTGGCGCAGGTTTTCCGACGGGCTTGAAGTGGAGCTTCATGCCACGTCAGTTTCCAGGACAGAAATATCTGGTCTGTAATTCCGATGAGGGCGAGCCAGGTACATTTAAAGATCGCGACATCCTTCGTTACAACCCGCATTCCGTCATCGAAGGCATGGCGATCGGTGCGTATGCGATGGGTATTTCAGTCGGCTACAACTATATTCACGGCGAAATATGGGATGTCTACGATCGCTTTGAAGAGGCCCTGGAAGAAGCGCGCGCGGCAGGCTTCCTTGGAGATCGCATTCTTGGCACCGATTTCAGTTTTCAGCTGCATGCTTTCCATGGCTACGGTGCTTACATCTGTGGCGAAGAGACGGCTCTGCTGGAATCTATCGAAGGTAAAAAAGGTCAGCCACGTTTCAAACCACCTTTCCCCGCGAGCTTTGGCTTGTATGGCAAGCCAACTACGATCAACAACACCGAAACGTTTGCCGCGGTACCGTTCGTCATGAATCTGGGCGGTGAAGCCTATCTGGCCGCTGGCAAACCCAACAACGGTGGCACCAAGATTTTTTCTGTGTCGGGTGATGTCGCACGTCCAGGTAACTACGAAGTCCCGCTCGGCACGCCGTTCGCAACGCTGCTTGAGCTGGCTGGTGGCATGCGTGATGGCAAGAAAATCAAAGCCGTCATCCCCGGTGGCTCGTCCATGCCAGTGCTGACGGGTGATGTGATGATGCAAACGGATATGGACTATGACTCGATTGCCAAAACCGGATCCATGCTGGGCTCCGGTGCTGTGATCGTGATGAATGAGACACGTTGTATGGTGAAATCTCTGCTACGTCTTTCGTACTTCTACTACGAAGAATCCTGCGGCCAATGCACGCCCTGTCGCGAAGGCACAGGCTGGCTCTACCGCATGGTGCATCGAATTGAACACGGACAGGGCAGGGCAGATGATCTCGACATACTCAACTCTGTCGCTGATGGTATTCAGGGTCGTACTATTTGCGCGCTAGGCGATGCTGCTGCGATGCCAGTTCGTGCGATGGTCAAGAACTTTACTGATGAATTTGCGTATCACATCGAGCACAAGCGTTGTCTTGTGCCCACGTGCCTCTGACCGGACTCGCCATGGTTGAGATTGAAATAGACGGCAAAAAAGTCGAAGTAAAAGAGGGCAGCATGGTGATGGATGCTGCCAATCAGCTGGGTACTTATATCCCGCATTTTTGTTACCACAAGAAATTGTCGATTGCGGCGAACTGCCGTATGTGTCTGGTCGAAGTCGAGAAAGCACCCAAGCCGCTGCCAGCTTGTGCAACGCCCGTCACGCCGGGCATGATTGTTCGCACGCACAGCGAAAAAGCCGTTCGCGCACAAAAAGACGTGATGCAATTTCTGCTTCTGAATCATCCGCTGGATTGTCCAATCTGTGATCAGGGTGGCGAATGCCAATTGCAGGATCTAGCCATGGGTTATGGTCCTTCCGCTTCGCGCTATCACGAAGAAAAACGCGTGGTGCATGCCAAGGATGTTGGCCCTCTGATCTCCATGAAGGAAATGAGCCGGTGCATTCATTGCACGCGCTGCGTTCGTTTTGGCCAGGAAATTGCCGGCGTCATGGAATTCGGTATGCTTGGTCGTGGTGAGCACTCGGAAATCACCTCGTTTGTTGGCAAGACCGTTGATTCTGAATTGTCTGGCAACGTGATCGATTTATGCCCGGTCGGTGCACTTACTTCCAAACCCTTCCGGTACAGCGCCCGGACCTGGGAGTTGTCACGCCGCAAATCCGTGAGTCCGCATGACAGCCTCGGTTCGAATCTCATCGTGCAGGTCAAAGGCGCGAAAGTCATGCGCGTACTGCCATTAGAAAACGAGGCAATCAATGAGTGCTGGCTATCTGACCGCGATCGCTTTTCTTATGAAGGCTTGAACAGCGAAGAGCGTCTGACAGCGCCCATGATCAAACAGAATGGTCAGTGGCAGACAACTGACTGGCAGACCGCGCTTCAGTATGTGTCTCACGGTTTGCGTAATATCCGCTATGAGCATGGTGCTGATGCCATAGCAGCACTCGCAACGCCGTATTCAACACTCGAAGAGCTATCGCTGCTGCAGAAACTGGTGCGCGGACTTGGATCGGACAACGTCGATTTCCGTTTGCGTCAGACCGACACCATCGCGGATCCAAAATTCATTCCTTGGTTGGGTATGTCGGTCGAAGCCTTCAGCGAGCTCAAGCGAGTGTTCGTGATCGGATCTTTCCTGCGTAAAGATCATCCGCTGCTGTCGGCAAAATTACGTAGCGCGGTGCGTCGTGGTGCAAGTCTCTCACTACTGTATGCGGCCGATGACGATTTGCTGATGCCCGTCGCGAACAAAATGATTGCCGCCCCCGGTGACTGGGTGGCGCAATTGGGCGAGGTGGCTGTTGCCATCGCACAGAGCAAAAACATCAGTGCACCTGCCGAGCTGGCCAACCTGCAGCCATCGCCAACCGCAAAGCAGATCGCGGCTAGCCTGCTGTCGGGTGAACCCAGAGCCATCTTCCTTGGTAACGCCGCAGCCCAACATCCTCATGCAAGCCAGTTGCACGCATTGGCGCAATGGATTGCGACCCACACGGACGCACGCTTCGGTTATCTGACCGAAGCCGCCAATACCGTCGGTGCTTACCTCGCAAATGCACGCCCAGCCGGTGCTGCCAATGCGCACAGTCTGGTCGCTCAAGCGCGCAAAGCCTATCTTCTGCTTCATACAGAACCGGAATTGGATTGTGCAGATCCGCGCACTGCGCACGGTGCGGTGAATCAGGCCGAGATGGTCGTGGTGATGTCGCCTTTCAAGCACGCGATGGCATTTGCCGATGTACTCTTGCCTGTATCGCCCTTCACCGAAACTTCGGGTACGTTCGTTAGCGCTGAGGGACGTGCGCAAAGCTTCAACGGCAGCGTCAAGCCTTTGGGTGATACGCGTCCTGCGTGGAAGGTGTTGCGTGTGTTGGGTAATCTCTTGTCGCTTGAAGGTTTTGCCTACGAAAGTTCCGAAGAAATCCGCAACGAAATTCTGGGATCAAGCAAGCTCGATGGTTTGGATCTTGCTGTGCGCCTGAATAACCATGCCGACATCGCGCTTCAACCCGTGCAGCGATCTCAGGGTATCGAGCGCTTGGCCGATGTGCCTTTATATTTCAGTGATGCGATCGTCCGTCGTGCGGAGTCACTGCAGCAGACCACCGATGCGCGGGCACCCCATGCGGTGCTTTCTTTGTCGCTGGCTGAAAAACTCGGTGTGACCCCGGGAGACAAGGTACGCGTCAGCCAGGGCACGACGACCATTGTGATTGACTGCGCGGTGGATCGCGGCTTACCGGACAATGTCGTTCGCGTCGCCTCTGCCCATGCGTCTACAGCGGCACTGGGTCCCATGTTCGGCGCCATTTCGGTGGAGAAAGCGTGATGGATGCGTTTCTCTCGACGCTGACCACGACGGGTGCTGGCCTCCTTGGTCCCGTTTGGCCTGTGGCATGGACTTTGATCAAGATCGTTGCGGTGGTGCTGCCTTTGATGGGATGCGTTGCTTATCTCACCCTGTGGGAGCGAAAGATGATCGGCTGGATGCACGTGCGTCTGGGTCCGAATCGCGTGGGTCCTGCCGGCCTGCTCCAGCCCATTGCTGATGCGCTCAAGCTGCTGCTCAAGGAAATCATCGTCCCCGCCAAGGCGAATAAAGCCTTGTTCGTGCTCGCGCCCGTAATGACCATCATGCCGGCGCTGGTCGCCTGGTCTGTCATTCCGTTCGGACCGGAAGTCGTTCTGGCCAATGTGAATGCAGGTCTGTTGTTCGTGATGGCCATCACCTCGATGGAAGTGTATGGCGTCATCATCGCTGGTTGGGCATCGAATTCGAAGTATGCGTTTCTGGGCGCGATGCGGGCATCAGCGCAGATGGTGTCCTACGAAATTGCAATGGGTTTTGTGTTCGTTATTGTGCTCATGGTGTCGGGCAGTTTGAACCTCTCGGAGATCGTCGCCGGGCAGACGCGCGGTGTGTTCGCCGACATGGGACTCAATTTCCTGTCATGGAACTGGCTACCGCTATTGCCCATGTTTGGTGTGTACATCATTTCGGGTATTGCAGAAACCTCGCGTCATCCTTTCGATGTGGTCGAAGGCGAGTCGGAAATCGTCGCCGGACACATGGTGGAGTATTCCGGTATGTCGTTTGCGATGTTCTTCCTCGCCGAATACGCGAACATGATCTTGGTCTCCATCCTGGCTACGCTGATGTTCCTTGGTGGATGGAGCGCACCGCTGGAGATGTTGAGTTTCATCCCTGGCTGGATCTGGCTGGGCATCAAGACCTTCCTCGTCGTTTCGATCTTCATCTGGGTGCGCGCTTCATTCCCGCGCTATCGCTATGACCAGATCATGCGTTTGGGCTGGAAGGTTTTCATACCGCTGACTGTCATTTACCTCGTCATCGTGGCGATCTGGATGCAAACCCCATGGAACATATGGAAGTAAGAGCGACATCCGAATGGAATGGCACTCAGGGAATCGAATATAAAGGTTGAATAATCATGGAAGCGATCAAGGATTTTTTTGGAAGCCTGATGCTGCGGGAGCTCTTCAAGGGGCTTGCGCTGACAGGCCGCTACATGTTTGCACGCAAGATCACCGTGCAATTTCCAGAAGAAAAAACGCCGCAGTCACCGCGTTTTCGTGGATTGCACGCCTTGCGCCGCTATCCCAATGGCGAAGAGCGCTGCCTTGCCTGCAAATTGTGCGAAGCGGTTGGTCCTGCCTTGGCGATCAGCATCGAGTCCGAGCAGCGCGATGATGGT
>SYFN01000135.1 GCA_005800405.1 Burkholderiales bacterium | reverse complement strand
TTTGATGACAGTATCGCGGCCTGTCACACCGCGCGCCAGACGCAGGGCACTCATCGCGGCTTCGGTGCCTGAGGAGACCAGCCTGACTTGCTCTATCGATGGCACGATTTTGCACATCATTTCGGCCATCAGAATTTCGCCTTCGGTTGGCGCACCAAACGAGAGGCCGTGTGCAGCAGCCTTTTGCACTGCGCCTATGACCTCAGGATGCGCATGTCCAACAATTGCAGGACCCCATGAGCCAATGTAATCGATGTAGCGTTTGTCATCTGCATCCCAGAAATACGGACCTTCAGCGCGTGTGATGAAACGCGGTGTGCCACCGACCGAACGGAAGGCGCGCACGGGCGAGTTAACACCACCCGGTGTGTTTTTTTGTGCTCGTGCAAATAGGGTTTCATTCTTGGACATGGTTTTCCCTGTGAAGATATCTTTGTTGGTGTTTTATTTGTACATGTTGTCAGCGTTAAGCTTACTTCTCAGGCGTCGCCGCTGTCCGGCTCGCGCGCCCAGAAAAAACGATCTGGTACGAGTTTACCCATTCCCAGGCGCTGGGCATGCGCTAGTGAAGCGACAGTGAATTCTTCTGCTTCGAAGACCGCCTCAGACGCTTCGAGTCCATTGGCGAGCATCGCTGCAATCGTGGCCGACAGCGTATTCCCGGCACCGATGAACGAGCCGGACTGTCGCGGCCAGTCGTCAGTACGAACCATGCCTTCGCTGCCGAACAAGGTATTCGTAACTTTGCCTGCTTCACTTGGTGTTCCAGTCACGAACACAAACTCACAGCCCAGTTGTATCGCATGCATTGCATCGATCTCCAGCGTCTGCGCATTGGATGGCTCACGCCAGGTTTCGGCAAGACGCAGCAGCTCGCCGGCTGATATCAGCAGCAGGGTACTTTGTGGGACCAGCAACTGGCGTATTGCCGGCAGCAGTTCCTCGTCACTTTCCTGTTCTGCCAGTGCCGTTGAAAAAGGATCCAGTACCAAGGGTACTTCGGGATAGTCGGACATGATCTCGGCAATGACGGCGACACTTTCGATGTTACCGAGATAACCCACCTTGAATGCGGCAACCGGCATATCCTCGAGCAGAACGCGCGCTTGATCTGCGATCCATTCGGGTTCGACGAATTGCAAATCTTCGACGCCGGTGGTGTCACCGACGCCCAGTGCGGTAATCACGGAGAGTCCGTGGCAACCCATCGCGGCGAAAGCGGCCAGATCAGCTTGTATGCCGATCGCGCCCACAGGGTCGGCAATGCCGAAGGTCATGACAAGCGGAGAAGTTTGGTTTTGCACGGGGAAAGGATTAACATAGGGGGTTTTTGCATTTTACTTGAAGGGCTGTGCTGTGAGCGATAACAAGACGACTGAGCAGGACTACAAGACTTGGATGTGCCTCATCTGCGGATGGGTCTATGATGAATCTGCCGGCCTGCCCGAAGAGGGTATTGCCCCTGGCACACGATGGGACGAAGTACCCATGAACTGGACTTGCCCGGAATGCGGTGCTCGCAAGGAAGACTTTGAAATGGTGGCTATCTAATAAATCTATGCCGCCGCCCATCAGGGCTTCATGTATTCGTCGGGCGAATACAGCAGATATGTCGCCAAAACCACCACATTAAGCAAAGTTTTATTTTTCAATATACCAACTAATTGCTATTTTTGTTACATTTGCGCCCGGTTCCATGAAAGTATTCATCGGGTGGCGCAATGGTGGCTTTGCAGGCGCAAGCTGGACCAGAAATTCTGGTCATAGACGACAGTAGTACTATCCGGCGTTCTGCCGAGATTTTTCTATCTCAATCTGGTTATTCGGTCCTGCTTGCCGAAGACGGGTTCGAGGCCTTATCCAAAATCGTGGAGCGTCGGCCAGCGCTGATTTTTTGCGACATTCTGATGCCCCGCCTCGATGGTTATCAGACCTGCAGCCTTGTCCGATACAGCAAGGACTTTCGTGACACCCCTGTCGTCCTTCTTTCCTCGCGCGACGGCTTGTTCGATTGTGCACGCGGTGCCATTGCGGGTGCTACCGCTTATCTCACCAAACCCTTTACGAAGGACAGTCTGCTCAAGGCAGTCCGCGACTACTTGTCGCAGCGGGAGGCTGCGTGATCATGCCGGCTTTTTTCCTCAACTTCTTGTCCCCTGATTGATATGCCCATCAAGCACCTCCTGATTGTCGATAACTCCGCCACTGAACGCCATTTTTTGTCCGAACTGCTGACAGCGAATGGGTATTCGGTCAGCACTGCGGAAAATGGTGATATTGCCATCGAGCGCATACAACAAAATCCACCTCACCTGATATTGATGGACGTGGTCATGCCCGGCCAAAATGGATTTCAGACGACGCGTGCCATCGTGCGTGATCCGGCAACCAGTCATGTACCCATCATCATTTGCAGCAGCAAGAATCAGGAAACTGATCGAATCTGGGGTATGCGGCAGGGCGCAAGAGATTATCTCGTCAAGCCCGTGGATACTCGCTTGTTGCCGCAAAAAATTGCTGCGCTGTCACGTTCGGTGAACTGCGATGCACGTCCGGTCCGCCACCGACATGTCTGCTGACCAGGAGGCACTTGCCACACCCGACAGGCAAGAACGCCGGCAGGCTTTGCGAGAATTTTAGCGGCAGTTAGTGGAGCGCTCCCAGCTTGCGCGATCAACCAGCAACAGCGAGCCAATGCGACTCGCCGTGCAAGCCGGTGATCAACGGTTCTTGCTCGACATCGCACATACGGCCGAAGTCATTCCTTATGAGGCTGTCAAGCGAGGACCACATACCTGTGCCTGGTTTCTTGGACTGATCAACTGTCGCGGCAGACTCACGGGCGTGATTGATTTCTCTGACTTTCTGGGACACCTGGTCAGACCTGCGCAAGATTCTGATCGTTTGCTGGTTTTATCCGATGCACTGACCGTGCCTTGCGCATTGCGCGTCTCGCGAGTGACGGGACTGGTCAGTCTTTCAGGTTACTCCTCGCAGTTAAAGCCCACCGACGAACCTGATTGGGTCAGATCGATGTATGTGGATCGCGAGTCGCATCCCTGGCGATTGCTGGATCTGTCCCTGCTGATGGGGGACCCCACATTCCTCGATGTGTTCTCGCGCTAGTGCAGGTGATTTATTTTTTATTCATTTGCGGAGCATTGCATGGAAATTGATACGAGCCATGGCGCAAGTACAGTAACGAATATCTCTTCGGCCAGACTGGATTCCCTGAACGGCGATAAAGGGCGCTGGATCTGGCAACGATTTTTCATACGAATGAAAAATAACGTGCTGGTACAACCCTGGTTGGACTACGTTTCGGTGAAGCTGGCTGTACGCGTCATGCAGATCGGGCTGGTGTTGTCACTGATTGCCCTCGTTGTTTTTACCTGGCTGAATTCTCAGGAAACAGCCAAGGCTTCGGTTCGCACACAGATTGCCGGTGATCTGGTCATGCATTCGCAACGACTCGGTAAAGCAGCGCCGAATGCGATTCAGGGCAACCCCGAGGCTTTCGCACAGCTCGAACAAAGCCGAACAGCGATCAACGAAGCGCTCAAGCTGTTATCCGCAGGCGGTGAATGGCAGGGTCATGTGGTACCTGTTGCCGATACCTATTTTGCCAAACGTGTTGCACGCATCAGTGATATCTGGCAGCGTTCGAATCAGTCGGCGACGCGGCTCATGGGCTTGCAAAAAGAACTCACAGGCTTCGGTCCCACGCTGCAGTCACTCAACAAGCTCAATCCGGTTTTGCTTGAACTTGCTGAGCAAATTGCGATTGTCAGTGCGCAGTCTGGCGCATCAGCGCGCGAGGTCGCAGCAGCAGGACAACTCGTGATGTTCACGCAGCGTCTTGGTAAAAGTGCCAATGAATTTCTCACGCCCGAGGGCATCAATCAGGACACTGCTTTCATGCTGGATCGCGATGCTAAGGAAGCGCTGAACAAATCCCTTTTACAAGGAACTTTACTCAGCAATTTTTGAACTGCCTAATTTTTGGGCAATTATTTTAAAAGTTTGTTAAAAACGCTGCGAATTTATCCGCTTTAAGCGGATTGTTCCGCTG
>SYFN01000134.1 GCA_005800405.1 Burkholderiales bacterium | reverse complement strand
AGAGGAGAAAAATCAAAGAGCAAACAATCCAAAACAGACGACTACAACATCAACTTGAAACCATTTAAACTTTGAAACCATTGAGCCAATCTCTCCTTGAAGAAATTACCCCATCTGTCTCAAACCATTTGAAGACGGACAGGTTCACTACTGGCGCAAAGTGATGGAGCTGTGATGACCATGACGACACCCCACGATACCCAGATTTTCCTCGATCTTATTCGTCTCTACAATGACTATGCCGCCGCAGTCGACAGTGCGCAATGGGAAAACTGGGTGGACTTCTTCGTCGATGATTGCGAATACAAGATACAACCGCGCGAGAACTATGAGCGCGGCTTTCCATTAGCAACGCTGGCGCTTCTGAGCAAAAACATGCTCAAAGATCGTGTCTACGGCATACATGAGACGCTTTACCACGACCCTTATTATCAGCGCCATGTGGTGGGCTTACCCATCATTCGAGAAGACAAAGATGGCATCATAGTTTCGGAAGCGAACTATGCCGTATTTCGTACCAAACTGTCGGGTGAGTCAACCGTCTTCAATGTGGGTCGTTATCTCGACCGTGTCAAACGCGACGCTGGCGAACTGAAGTTTATTTCCCGCCTTTGTATCTTTGACTCCGAGATGATCCCGAACTCGATCATCTACCCAATCTAAAAGGTAAAAAATGAGCGAGCAATGGATTAATGCAAGTACCGCCGAGAATATTCCCGAAAACGATGTCATAGGAATTGATATCGGCGGTAAAAGTATTGCGCTGTATCGGATCGAGGATGAAATTTTTGCGACTGACAATCTCTGTACTCATGGCAATACAAGGCTGTGCGATGGATTCCTTGAGGGCCATGAGATTGAGTGCCCGCTCCATCAGGGAAAATTCGATATTCGTAATGGCAAGGCTATGTGCGCACCGCTGACAGAAGACGTCAAAACCTATCCTACCAAGATTGAGGGTGATCGGGTCTTCGTCGGTATGTAAGCCTGCACAGGGTTTGGCGCTCAGGTGTTTCCCAGGGCTGCTGCGATCACCCATGCCGCCACCTGATTTAAAACGAGGCACTCCTAAATTCAGAGCGCTTAACTTTTCGACATATTCAAATTTTCAATTATTTTGTTTGATGTGCATTAGACTGAAACCTGAGTGATAGCCATTCATGAATAGCAATCGGGCAATTGTTTTTCAAATCACCCGAAAAATACGTAAAAAGATAAACCGGTCACCCGACCGGCACAGGGAGACAATATGACTGATTCAGCGGCACTCGACTCATCAACGACATTTGATGTGAGCAAGGCGATTGACGATGGCGGGTTTTCTACGCTCCAAAAGCTGGCCTATCTCTTCGCTGCCCTCGCCATTGTGGTAGATGGTTTCGATGGTCAGATGATCGGTTATGCGATTCCCATGATCATGAAAGAATGGGGCGTTACCCGCGCCACTTTTTCGATTGCCGTAGCCAGTGGCTTGGTGGGCATGGCTATCGGAAGCCTGAGTGCTGGCGTGCTCGCTGACAAGTTCGGAAGAAAACCAGTACTGGTGGCCAGTGTCCTCCTGTTTGGAACTTCGACGATGCTGATCGGCTTTGCACCGGATGTCTCCACGATCGCGATGATCCGTTTCTTTGCCGGGCTGGGCATCGGTGCTGCGCTACCCGCAGCGACGACACTAACCGCTGAATTCATTCCGTTTCGTCACCGCACGATGGCTGTAACTACCGCCATCGTTTGCTATCCCCTCGGCGGGATGCTGGCTGGTCTGGCTGCAGCCCAGATCTTGCCCATTCATGGATGGCGGACTTTTTTCTTCATCGGCGGCGCTCTTCCAATTGCCTATGCGTTTTTTTTGATACTGATGCTGCGCGAATCACCCAAGTATCTTGCGCGTCAGTCGTCGCGCTTGGAGGAACTGCGTTCACTGTTAACGCGGATGTCCCATGAGGTCGCGCACATCAAGGAATTCACTGATGGCGTGATCGAAAACGCCAAGCGCGGCAGTATCGCTGACCTCTTCCGCCACGGACGGGCATCCGATACCGTGTGGCTCTGGATCAGCTTTTTCATGACACAGCTATCGATCTACACCGCATTCAGCTGGCTGCCCACCATGTTGACTACCGAGGGCTTGCCTCCTGCACTGGCGGGCATGGGTCTCACAGCGTACAACTTTGGCGGCGTCATCGGCGCCGTATTGTGTGCCCTCGCCATCAACCGTTTCGGTTCACGGTGGCCAATGACCTGTTGGGCCGCGATGTCGGCGATCACCGCATTCGGACTCAAAATCGTCAGCATCACTCAGGATACCAATACCTTTCTTTGGGGCCTGGGCCTCCATGGGTTGTTTGTGACAGCACTGCAATGCGCATTGTTTGCCTTGTGCGCCCATATGTACCCCACCCTGATTCGCACCACCGGTGCGGCCTCCGCGATGGCCTTTGGTCGTGTCGGGGCGTTTGTGAGCTCCTTTGCCGGTGCCGCCATGATTACCGCGGGCGGCGCTTCTGCCTACCTTAACCTGCTGGGTGGGTCCATGATCGTGACCGTACTGGGTCTGGTCATGGTTCGCGGCCATATTGGCCCTAAACAATAGAAAGGGATATCCACAGCTCACGCAATCCAGGATCGCGACCGTGGCCTCCTTGAGCCGTGATCAGGGAGAGTGACCGCCATGATGCAGTGCCACAAACTCGGCAGGCAGTTTTCAGCAGCCGAATTGCCTTTTGACGCTCATGTTCTGGTAAATTCATACGCTGACGGTTGCGGTAAGTCTCGCGAGACGAATTGCGCAGTTCGGGATTACGAAAATAGTAATTTAACTACAACGGGGCTGGTCCGCCGTGTGATCGTCAAACACACGTCAGCGAGAACGCTGTCGCTGCGTTGTCGCAGAAAGATCAGTGGCAGGAGCGCATGAACACCGGGGCAGCCGGATACCACACCGGCAGCGGGATAGTCCACGGGACGGGTATCGCAAGAACATGATGGACGGGCAGGTTATGAGCACTTCATCGGACGACAACAAACCACTGCACCATCTCATGGAGCGCTTGCTGCGCCTGTTTTTAACCGATGGTGAAAAATATGTGGGCGAATTCAAGCATGGCCAATACCACGGTAAAGGTATGATGACTTACACCGATGGCGAAAAATACATCGGTGAATACCTTGAAGGCACAAGACACGGCCACGGAACCTATGTTTTCGCGAATGGCGATAAGTACATCGGCGAATACAAGAACGGTACGCGGCACGGAAAAGGCGTTTATACCTCGACCGATGGCAAACGCTACGTCGGAGGCTTTGATAACGGCATACCTGACGGGCATGGCGCAGAGATCTTCCCCAGCGGTAAAAAGTATGTGGGCGAATTCAAGCAAGGAAAGCCCTTCGGTCAGGGTATTCACACCTGGCCCGACGGCGCAATGTATTACGGTGAACTGAGGAACGGTCTACCCAATGGTAACGGCACCTTCACTTCCGCTTGCGGCAAAAAATATGTCGGCGAATTCAAAGAAGGGAAAAAGCACGGCAAAGGCGCTTTTACCTGGGCTTGCGGTGACCAGTATGTCGGCGATTACAAAGACAACAAACGCCACGGTCAGGGCACCGAGATTTATGTCGATGGCGACAAATACACCGGCGGCTGGGTCAATGATTTCTTCCGCGGTCAGGGAACCTATACCTGGTCGGACGGTGCGACCTATGTCGGCGACTGGCAAGAAGGTAAATTCCATGGCTATGGCATATTCACCAACGCCGACGGCAGCCAGCAAGAAGGATACTGGGACGAAGATCGCTTCATCGGCGAGCGCCCCGACGAGTTGCTGACGCCTCGCTTTAAGCTGGTGGCGCACGCAGCAAGTGTCAGCGGATAACTTCCCAATGCGGCTGCGCTCAATTCATCTTGCATTATTTTTTAATCCTATAATTCCGACTTTTTTAAGCGAGTGCGATCATGCGGTTTTACCTTGCCACATTTTTCCTTACGTTCATCAGCTACGCTCAGGCTGACAATCTTCCGCCACTCGCCACGGGCGAACAAATAAAAAAAGCCGTCGCCGGTAATACGGTGGAAGGTTCTATGCAAGCGTCCGGTCGTTACACGGAGTTTTACGCAAAAGATGGGACGGTTTCAGGCAAAGACTACAAGGCAGTTTGGCGCATCGAGGGCGACACCATGTGCTGGATCTACAAGGATCAGCCCAAAGATTGCTGGCGCGCGTCTATCAAAGGTACCTCGGTGCAGTGGGTGAAAGATAATAAAGTGCAAGGCACCGGGACTATCGTGAAAGGCAATGTCAACAACTTCTGAAGCAGAAAGATTGGTTTTTCTGCGGCCGTGTCACTCCTTCACTATCAAGCGACACGGCCACGCGCCTGGACCCTCACCTACAGCGTAAATACAATCACCGTCAGATCATCTCGCGGCTTTTGTTCGCCGCGCCATGATTCGTAGGCTTCCTTCAAAGCATCCGCAATCTGGTTCGCTGTAAGATTCTTTGAATCAGTCATCACTTTCTCGATACGGCGGTAACCGAATGAGCTCGGTGAATTCAGATCACCGCCGATCTGGTCCGTAAAGCCATCCGTGACAATCACAAAGGTATCGCCCGGATGGTAACTGATGGTCTGATTATTGGGCTCATCTTCCGGATCGGGGGGTTGGCAATAGCCGAGGCTGGCGCGGGTGGGTAGATGCCGTATCACCGTACCCTCAGCGGTCAGCTGGAACGCACCGATTTTGGCACCGGAAAAAATAATCTCCTGTTGATTGCGGTCGATACGCATGATCATCGCATCGCAGCCATCATCACTTTCGCTGCTGTCGGCATCCTGATTCAACCCGGTTCGTACAAGATGATCGAGCATCATCAGCGCCTCTGCGGGAGATTTGTCGGGATCACCCGAGTGGATCCGCTCGATTGAATTACTGACCAACAGCGAGAGCATCGCACCCGGCACACCATGTCCAGTGCAATCGGCCACCGCCAGCATGAAAGGCCCGGAGCGCTGCGCGGAAGAGAGCCACCACAAATCACCACCAATCGTATCGCGCGGCAGCCAGATCATGCCAACCGATGCAAAGCGCCCTTCGATTCTGTGCGGCTTGGGCAGCTGGCTACGCTGCAGCCGACTGGCATAGTCGACCGAGCTGACGATGAGCCGGTGGGCGTCATTGAGCTCGCGATGTTGTTCCTCCAACTGCCTGGTGCGCGCTTCCACGGTTTCTTCCAGCACCTTGTTTTGATTTTCTACCAGCTCGCGCTGGGCTTGAATGCTGAGGGTGAGCTCATCTTGCAGCCCTCGAGAGCGAGCCACCACCGCCAGTGCCATGATCAAAGCTTCACACACCACACCAAAGCCCTGCATCGAATTGGCATCCTTGAATTGGAAGAACAAGCCAATATCGGGCAGCAGAGCCACCGGCGATTGAATGCCTGCCACGCCCAACAAGAAAAGTGACCGGAACAGCACGTAGGGCACCATCGCCACCATGAAAAACCGCGCAATCGTCATACCCTCACGCAGCCGAATAAACGCGCAGACGTAGATACCCAGCAGATTGAGAACCAGCCATATCAGCAAGGGATTCCACAGCCAGGTCGGCGGGATCGTATGCCGGAAAGCCAAATTGGTCGTCAGATGAAGGATATAAAACGCAATCCAGACATTCGTGATTTTGTAGAAAATCGGAAATCGTTCTCGCACGTCGAGAAATGATCGTGCGAACAAAATGTAGGTAATGCTCTGCCCACCCGCAACGCAATACTGAACCGCATTCCGTACCGACAAGCCATTAGGCATCGATCCCAGACTGTCAAACCCGATGAAAAACTCAGCCAGTCGCTGCCCATCATGAACACCCAACACCAGCACACTACCCAGCGCAAACAAAATCCAGACGCCATACATTAGGCTCGTATGATCACGATGCCGAAAATGCGAGTACCAACCAAAAATAGCCAAGGCAAACAAGGCGCCCGCCAGCGCTCCTTCAACATACAGACCAAAACGTCGCAGCTCCAGGTATTTTGCGTGATCGACAATACTGAGAAAATTAAACTGCCGCGGCAAGAATCGCTGGTCGGGCAGCACACGAGCATAAACCCAAGCAGTTTCATTGCGGCGCAAAGGAAGTACGAGATACTGACTTTCGATTGGCGGGTCATGCGCCATGAAGGGTGAGACGCGGCTGAATTCATTCACTGGTGGCAGGGTCGCGAAATTTTTCTCATAGGCGAGTCGATCCCCGTTCTCATGAATGAGATAAACCTGCAGCCCAATCAGCCCAAATGTTTTACTGGTCAATCGGAAATCACGATCACGCGCCACATCGTTTTTCAGCTCGAAAGATAGCCAGTAGGTTTTCGTGGATTGTATGGGCCCAACCTCGCTGGTAGCTGCAAATGAGCCCGAGGCATTCATTACCGCATCAATCGTCGACATCCCCTCTTTTTCGACCAAAACCTGGAGGCTGGCCGGCTTGATCGGTGTGATGACAGGGGCGTTGTCAGGAAATACGATGGTCGAGACAGACCAGGCGGCTGTGTACCACAAGAGCAGGCCGATCGGGAGCATCAGGATCGCAATTATTGTGAATTATTCGTGGTAACATACAGGCTATTTATATTTAAAATAACAACTTTCCATGCCCGATAAAGACATCGAGCCGCTACGCATCAAGATGATTGAGGGCAGCCTGCGCCGT
>SYFN01000133.1 GCA_005800405.1 Burkholderiales bacterium | reverse complement strand
TTTTTCTTGCCCATCGCACGACGCAATAAGTCAGCACCACCCAAGGAGTAGCCGCCAACTACCTGCGCCATCTGCATCACCTGCTCCTGATAGACCATGATCCCGTAGGTCTCTGAGAGAATGTCTTCAGTGCGTGGATCGGAATAATCAAATCGCTCACCATGCTTGCGACGACAGAAGTCAGGTATCAGATCCATAGGGCCAGGACGATACAAGGCCACCAGCGCAATGATGTCTTTGAAACGATCAGGACGGGCGTCTTTCAACATTCCCTGCATGCCGCGACTTTCAAGCTGGAACACGGCGACCGTCTTGGCCTGCGTGAGTAGCTGATAAGTAGGACGATCATTGAGTGGCACGCGCTCGAGGCTGAAATCAGCCATCGCCGGATCAAGCTTGCGTATGTAATTCACCGTACGATCGAGAATCGTCAGCGTCGTCAGACCCAAAAAATCAAACTTCACCAAGCCCATTGCCTCTACGTCATCTTTGTCGAATTGTGACACCACGCCACCATCAGCACCCTGGGTGTAGAGCGGACAAAAATCTGTCAGCTTGCCCGGCGCGATCAGCACGCCACCTGCGTGCATGCCGACATTACGTGCGATACCTTCGACTTGCTGCGCAAGCTCGAGCAACTGACGCACTTCTTCTTCGTTATCGCGGCGTTCTTTGAGCAGAGGTTCTTCTTCCAGCGCGTCAGAAATTGTCACCAGCTTGCCGGGCTTGAAGGGAATTAGCTTGGAAATCGTGTCACAAAAGTTATAGCCAAAATCAAGCACGCGTCCCACATCGCGGACGGCACCTTTGGCAGCCATGGTGCCAAAAGTCGCGATCTGCGACACAGCTTCTTTGCCATACCGTTCTCTTACATACTGAATCACACGGTCACGACCTTCCTGACAGAAATCGAGATCGAAGTCGGGCATGGAGACACGATCCGGATTTAGGAAACGCTCGAACAACAGGTTGTACTCCAGCGGATCAAGATCTGTAATCGATAACGCATACGCCACCAGCGAGCCGGCGCCTGATCCACGGCCTGGACCTACGGGCACGCCATTGTGCTTGGCCCATTGAATGAAATCCGCAACGATCAAAAAGTAGCCCGGGAAGCCCATCGCGATGATCGTGTCGGTCTCGAATTTCAGTCGTGATGCGTAGCGGTCACGCACTTGTTCGCGTTGTGCCGGATCTGGATAGAGCTGTTCCAAACGCTGCTCAAGACCCGTCTGTGCCTGCGCCACGAGGAAATCGCCGATGCTCATGCCATCAGGTGTCGGAAAGTCGGGTAATCGGGCTCTACCCAGCTCCAGCATGAGATTGCAGCGCTGCGCGATGATGGCGCTGTTCTGCAAAGCGGCAGGCAGATCAGCAAACAGCTCGGTCATCTCTGCGTGGCTCTTGAAATACTGCTCAGGCGTAAAGCGTTTGACACGCCGCGTATTAGCGAGAATCTCGCCTTCGGCGATGCAGGTGCGGGCTTCATGTGCGGTGAATTCTTTTTTGTGCAGAAACTGCACCGGATGCGTGGCGACCACGGGCAGTTGAAGTTTGGCTGCCAATTGCGTGGACTGACGCAGAAGATTTTCAAGCGCAGGATTACCGTTACGCTGAATTTCGATATAAAAATGGCCAGGGAACATCTTTGCCCAGCGCGTGGCGCACCGTTCCGCCAGCGCGGCATTGCCATTCTCAAGCGCGCTGCCAATATCACCTGCCTGAAAACCTGAGAGGGCGATTAATCCACCGTCCGCCTGCAAAGACTCAAGCCAATCGATACGCACCTCGGCGCGACCACGGTGAGCATTATTGAGCGACGCGCGCGCGAGTAACTCGCACAGCTGCAGATATCCGGTACGGTTTTTCACCAGCAGCAGCAAGCGAAAAGGCTTGTCGCGGTCATCGTCATTGGTAACCCAGATGTCGCAACCGACAATGGGCTTGATGCCCTTGCCGCGCGCGGCCTTGTAGAACTTCACCATGCCAAACAAGTTGGCCAGATCCGTCAGTGCCACGGCCGGCTGGCCGTCTGCAAGTGCCGCATCGACCAGTTCGTCAATCCGCACCAGTCCGTCGGCGATGGAGAACTCGGAGTGCAGGCGAAGATGGATAAATTGCGGGGAAGTCATGGCCGTATTTTACCTGCTGGGAACCCGCGTATCGACGCCAAACAGTCACTCTTCCTCGAAAGATCGGCGCTTATAATGCGTGCTTTCGCTGAACTTTCATTGACCCCGCCATGCAGTCCCTGCCTCAAATCGTCAATATTGCTGCTTACAAATTTGTTACGTTCGATGACACGGTCGCCCAGCGCCCGCGTTTTCAGACCTTTTGCACTGATCTCGGACTCAAAGGCACGATTTTGCTGAGCCCAGAGGGCATTAACCTTTTTCTTGCAGGAATGCGCTCATCGATTGATGAGTTTCTGAGCTTCCTGCGCTCTGATCCCCGGTTCGCGGATATCGAAGTCAAGAAAAGCCTGTCAGAAAAGCAGCCTTTCAATCGTATGCTCGTCAGGCTCAAGCGCGAAATCATCACTATGAAGCATCCGCTGATCAAGCCTGAACTAGGCCGCGCCCCTGCGGTCGAAGCCACGACACTCAAACGCTGGCTGGATCAGGGCCACGATGATCAGGGCAAGCCTGTTGTAATGCTGGATACCCGCAATGCCTTCGAGGTCGATGCCGGCACCTTCGACAACATGATTGACTACCGTATCGAAAAATTCAGCGAATTCCCGGCGATCATTGAGCGCGAAAAAGAGACGTTGAACGATAAAACTATCGTTACCTTCTGCACTGGTGGCATACGCTGCGAAAAAGCAGCAATCCACATGAAGAATATCGGCTACGACAGCGTGTACCAACTGGAAGGCGGTATCCTAAAGTACTTCGAAAAAGTCGGTGGTGCGCACTACAAGGGCGATTGCTTCGTGTTTGACCATCGTACTGCGCTCAATCCACAGCTACAGGAAACTGAAACACGACAATGCTTCGCCTGTCGTGCGGTAGTGACGCCGCGTGAACAGCTGTCACCGCTCTACGTCGAGGGAAAGTCTTGCCCGCATTGTGCAACCGTTTCTACGACGGCCTGAGTAGTTTCGTATTTTTAGTGCTTGATTCAGCGGATGTTCAACACAAAACACCAATTCACTCTCATGCCCGGTACTCAATCTTATTTGACTGCTTACTTCGCGCAATTGGCAGCAAGGTTCCCAACCCCTGACCGGGCAACATGAGCTCACCAACTCGACGTATTGCGCACCTCGATATGGATGCATTCTACGCATCGGTCGAACTACTTCGTTATCCAGAGCTGCGGGGTTATCCGGTCGTGATAGGCGGTAGGTCACTGCACCAACCTGCGATTCGTGCCGATGGAAGCCGCGAATTTGCTCGGCTGCGTGACTACGCAGGTCGCGGTGTCGTGACGACATCGACCTATGAAGCAAGAGCCCTGGGTGTGTTTTCTGCCATAGGCATGATGAAGGCTGCCAAACTCGCACCTGAAGCTTTTTTACTACCCGCCGACTTTGACGCCTATCGTCATTACTCGCGCAGCTTTAAGCAAGCGGTCGCTGCAATGACACCCCAAATCGAGGATCGCGGTATTGATGAAATCTATATCGACCTCACTGAGACCCATGAAGAAAGCCTTCCACTGGCGCGACGACTCAAGCAGGCCGTCGCGGCAGCAACGGGCCTGAGCTGTTCGATTGGCATTGCACCTAACAAGCTGCTGGCCAAAATATGCTCGGAACTGGACAAACCCGACGGCATCACCCTGCTGACGATGGCTGATCTGGAGACGCGCATCTGGCCCATGCCGGTTCGAAAAATCAATGGCATCGGTCCTAAGGCAGCTGAAAAACTGGCTGCTATCAATGTTCACTCCATCGGTGAGCTTGCACAACAATCGATGACGCAACTGCAAAGGTATTTTGGCCGCAGCTTTGGCGAGTGGCTGCATCAGGCTGCCCATGGACTGGACGATCGACCTGTCGCCACACACTCGGAGCCAAAATCCATCAGCCGCGAAACCACCTTCGAGCGAGACCTGCACGCACGACTGGATAAGGAAAAACTGTCAGAAATTTTTACCGCTTTGTGTCAGCGTGTCGCGCAAGACCTGGTGCGCAAGGCGTACGTGGGAAAGACGATTGGCATCAAGCTGCGTTATGACGACTTCAGGACAGTGACTCGCGATATCACGCTCACTGAAACGACCGATGACCCCTTGGTAATCCGCCGCGCGGCAGGCGAGTGCCTCAGGCGCGTCGCGCTGGAGAAGCGACTGCGTCTGCTCGGTGTACGCATCGGGGGATTGTGTAGCAAGCAGGCGATGGAAAATGAAACTGAGTCATCCCAGGCTGAGTTACTGCTTGGCTGAGGAGAAGACGCTGGATCAGCAGCTTTTTATCGCCTTGCCATCAACCCGACAAGATAGATTCTTGATGTTACGTGATTGAGGCTGTTCCCGACTGCCGGGCCTCAATACTGAAATACCCGGGCCCGAACGCAGACAGATGCAGCACCCCCCATAATCGCCAGCTTTTTTAGGGAATGGATCGTTTGCTGCTGTAACTGAGCCGGATCACCTGCACCCCAGGAATTATGAAACACTGCGGTCACCGGAATCATGAAAAAAAATAAAATCAACGATAGCTGTCGAGTATACAGCCCCAATACAATCAGGAGACCACCCGCCACTTCAATCAATATCGTCAGCACCAGTAAAAACTCGGAAGCAGGCAAGCCCGTCCCTAACATGAACGTGGCAGTGCCTGAAAAATCACTGAGTTTATTGAGACCGGAAATCACAAAAATTGCTACGAGTAATATACGGCCCGCCAGGGCAGAAAAATTTCGTACAGGTTGGTTCATGAAAACACCTCCACAAGGCAATGTGAATTTAGCAGAGCGGCGAATATAAGCGTTAACACAAATTACAGGTAGTCTGTCTTCTCAAACTGTTGTTGAATTGATGCGTATATGATGCACTACACAGGTCGTTTCGCTCCCTCTCCCACGGGTCCACTCCACGCGGGATCACTGGTCGCTGCCATGGCCAGCTATCTGGACACGCGTGCACATAAAGGTCGATGGCTGCTTCGCATCGAAGATATTGATGAACCGCGCACGGTCGCTGGCGCAGCAGAAAATATTTGCAATACGCTTGCCATACTGGGTATGGATCCTGACGGCGAGGTGATTTGGCAAAGTCATCGCAAGGCACGCTACGAGGCGGCATTTGGTCAACTGAGTAATCATGTCTATCCTTGTGGATGCAGTCGCAAAGAAATTGCCGATTCACGTACCGGTATCGCCTCTGACGGCGCGTTGATTTATTCAGGTACCTGTCGTCAGGGGCTCGCCGAGGGCAAAACCACACGCGCCTGGCGACTGCGAGTGCCACCACTGAATTCAGCTGAGGGCGCGATTACTTTCGAAGATCGCTGGTTGGGTCGTGTCACGGAAGCCTTGTCGGAATCGACCGGCGACTTTGTGCTCAAACGCGCCGATGGTTTCTGGGCATATCAACTGGCGGTGGTAGTGGATGATGCGGAGCAAGGTGTCACGGACGTCGTGCGTGGTGCGGATTTACTGGGGTCAACGGCAAGGCAGATTCATTTACAAAAATTGTTGCATTTGCCGACTCCGCGTTATTTGCATGTACCCGTGGTGAACAATGCAGCGGGCGAAAAGCTATCGAAACAAACCGGTGCAACGCCAATCGATTTGAACAAACCACTAGACGCCTTGATGCTGGCAGCAGATAGACTCGGATTGCTGTTACCCGCTGCGGCCGGATCAGACCTTCCGTTATTCTGGGAAGCGGCAACCAGCGCCTGGGCCAGACGTTTTAGTAAAGCGCGAATGATTGAGCGCGCGTAGCGCGTGGCATCGTCCGCTGAGAATTCGTACAAAAAATGTCTGTGCCAAGGCATGTCGCACGGCCGCCTGAACGACGTGCCATCCTTGAACATCTTTATCAATCCTTGCGCCCACCCAGCAAGGCTGCGCGCTTCTGTGGGGCGTTACTTTTGACGGAACCAGAGTTGGCAGGCTCAGATTTGGGCGGCATGGGGGCTGCCGGTTCGTAGGGCTTCAGGAACCAGGGATCCACGGGCTCACGACGAGAGGCTGAAGCGCCACGGGTGTGACGATCTTTGGAACGTCGGTCGCCTGAGCGTTCGCGATCAGCACGATGTGACACCTGAGTATCGTCGTATCGCTCGGCACTCTCGGCAGTGCGGGATGGTCTGCCGCTAAAACCTTCAATAGAGACAGGCGTCAATTTCTGCCGAATCAGTTTTTCAATATCAGTCAAAAAACGCAGATCCTTGTCCGAGTACAGCGAGATCGCATCGCCGGAGGCACCGGCACGACCCGTGCGACCAATCCGATGCACATAGTCTTCGGCGTTGTAAGGCAAATCATAATTGATAACACAGGGCAGTTCGGCGATGTCGAGACCACGCGCTGCCACATCCGTCGCTACCAGCACGTCGATACTGCCATTCTTGAAGGCTTCGAGTGCCGCCATACGTTCATTTTGCGTCTTGTCACCGTGAATCGGTGCGGCTTTGATGCCGTGCCGTTCCAGTTCACGTGCCAGCCGCGACGCGCCGATCTTGGTATTGGAAAAAACCAGCACCTGCTTGAGATCACGACCACGCAGCAGATGAACTACTGCATCACGCTTGGCTTCCTCTTCGACCTTGTAAACCACTTGCGTCACTCTTTCTGCGGTGGCATTGCTGCGTGCGACTTCGATCAGCACCGGCTCATGCAGAAAACTACCTGCCAGCTTTTTGATCTCCGGAGAGAACGTGGCCGAGAACATGAGGTTTTGCAGCTTCTTGGGCAACAGATTGATGATGCGCTGCAGTTCGGGCAGGAAACCCATGTCCTGC
>SYFN01000132.1 GCA_005800405.1 Burkholderiales bacterium | reverse complement strand
GGCGCAAGCGACAGGTGCAAACTTTGCGATGCCATGCGTGGTGGCTTCTGCACGGTGTGCAGCGCCAAAGGCATCATTGACATAGACATCGCACAGCGCGGCTATTTTTTTTGCGAGCTCATCGCTGTTTTTTTTCTCGCCGATATTCACCCGGCAGTTCTCGAGCATTACGACTTCGCCGGGTGCCACCGATACGCCATCCACCCAGTGCTGTTTGAGTGCGACTGGCTTACCGAGCAATTCGGACAAACGCTGGGCAACAGGCGCCAGTGTATCCCCGTCTTTGAGCTCACCTTCGGTGGGGCGGCCGAGATGCGAGGTCACCATGACGGCAGCGCCCGCCTTCAGTGCCGCCTGTATGGCGGGGATAGATGCGCGTATCCGAGTGTCTTCGGTGATCTGGCCGGCATCATTTTGAGGCACATTCATATCGGCACGGATAAAAACGCGTTTGCCAAGTAGCTGGCCCTGCTCAACGAGATCACTGAGTCGGTTAAATCGCATGTCGGATTGCTCTGGTGGGAGTAGCTTTGGGAAAGCCTGCTATTTTACCGCAGGCTATACGCGCAGAAACCGTTGCCAGACCGGCATTACGGTGCAAGCGAGCCCCGCTCAGCTCAACAGGCGAAGCAGCGTAAAACAGACCATGCCGAAGACCAGCGTCCCTAACAAATGGCGGGTCTTGAGGAAGAACAGTACTGCAGCAATGCCCGCCAGGAGGCGGATGTTTTTCCAGGGCTCGACCAGGACGCCGCCCGATAGCAGGAGGTCGGGCGCCAGAATGGCGACCAGCGCCACAGCTGGCACAAAACTGAGCGCATGCTGCAGCCAGTCGGGCAGGCGCACCGACTGCGCAAACAAGAAGAAAAATCCACGCCCCGCCACGGTGCCAATGGTCATGAGCACGATCAACAGCAGAAATTCGTTGTTACTCATGAGACGAGTCCTGTCTGCTCGCGGAGGCTCGATGGGTGATCAGTCGGTCGGCGGCCACCGCCGCAGCAATACCCGGCACCATCGCCACGAGCAAGCCCAGTCGGTAAGGGAGCCCGACACTCATGACCGACACGAGGCTCGCCACCACCACGCCAATCAAGGTTGGCCGATTGGCAACCAGGGGCACGGTGATCGCCAGCAGCGCAACCGTACCCGCAAAACCTATCCCCCAGCTGGCGGGAATCTGGCTTGCCAGCAGGATGCCAGCCACCGAACCAGCCTGCCATGCACTCCAATTGGGGATTGCGAGGTCCTTGAAATACGCGACCTTGCCGGTGGTTTTGCCCAGCGTGTGCGCGGGATAACGCTGAGGGAAAAAAGCCATGATCACGTCCACATTGAAATAGCCGTACCAAATCCGTTGATACCAGGGTAAGTGGGCGAAATGCGGGCCAATCACTGCGCTGAAAATCACGAAGCGCAAGTTGACCATGAAACCCGTAAAGACAATCACTCCCAGCGGTGCGCCAGCCGCAATCAGCGGCAAGACCGCGAGTTGCGCCGATCCGGCGTAAACCGTGATGGTCATCAGCAAAGCTTGCCAGATCGTCAGACCCGCTTGCACCATCGCCATGCCCGTGACCGTACCCCATGCAAAGAGGCCCGGCATCGTTTGTGTACTGACGCGGACCCCGTCCCAGAATGCGGCGCGTTCGCGCTCTGCTGCTGCACTTGGGATGAGATTCATGAACGATGACCAAAAATTCAGCACCCGTAGCCAACGGGTAATCCGCTATTTTAACGAGTTACGCGCTGGAAAATCCGCCTTCGATGGTCAACCAGTGCCGCTGCGTCACGCTGGGCTATCGTAGATCATGGGTTTGACGCCCTTTTCTGAGTGATGAATTTCTGGTTTTGTTCCATCGGCGCTTCTGTGACAAGCTGGAATCGACCCAACGAGACAGGCGCTGAATCCGTTAAAATCAGGGTTTTGCAAAATTGATGGGAGAAAGTCTCATGTCCATGGCTGACCGCGACGGCAAGATCTGGAAAGACGGCCATATGATCGAGTGGCGTGACGCCACTTTGCATATGCTGACCCACAGCCTGCACTACGGCATGGCGATTTTTGAGGGTGTGCGCGCCTACAAAACCGTCGACGGTACCGCCATTTTTCGTTTGAAGGAACATACACAGCGCTTGTTCAATTCCGCGAAAATCTTCCAGATGCAGCTGCCCTATGACGTGGAAACCCTGACGGCAGCGCAGCGCGATGTGGTGCGTGCCAACCAGCTCGAGTCCTGCTACATCCGCCCACTGGCATGGATAGGCTCGGAAAAAATGGGGGTCTCGGCACGCGGCAATACGATTCATGTGTCGGTTGCTGCCTGGCCCTGGGGCGCTTATCTGGGCGAAGAGGGTCTGGCCAAAGGCATACGCGTCAAAACCTCCTCATTTACGCGTCACCATGTGAACGTATCCATGGTGCGCGCCAAAGCCAGTGGCTACTACATCAATTCCATTCTCGCGAACCAGGAAGTCACGGCCGAGGGTTACGATGAAGCGCTGCTGCTGGATACCGAAGGCTACGTGTCCGAAGGCGCAGGCGAGAATGTCTTTATCGTCAAAGCCGGCAAGATTTATACGCCTGATCTGGCGAGCTGCCTCGACGGCATTACGCGTGATTCCGTGCTCACCATGGCACGCGATCTGGGTATCGAAATAATCGAAAAGCGCATTACGCGTGATGAGATTTATTGTGCCGATGAAGCCTTTTTCACAGGCACCGCCGCTGAAGTCACGCCCATTCGCGAGCTCGACAATCGTATGATTGGTGCCGGCAGCCGTGGACCCGTCACTGAAAAACTGCAATCGTTGTTCTTTGAGGTCGTGGGCGGCAAGTCGGCACAATACAAGCACTGGCTGACACCTGTCTGAGCTAAGGATTTACGAATGACACATTCATCTTCCGTTGTAGAACTTGACAGTCCGGATCTGCCGGCCTATTGCCCTAACAAGGCCATGCCGGTCTGGTCCTCTCACCCGCGCGTATTTTTGGATTTCAACGACCAGGGTCGCGCGAAATGTCCTTATTGCAGCACCCAGTATCAGCTTAAGCCCGGCGCTCGCGCTCACGGACACTGACACGGACGAGATCTGACAGACATGGCAGGGGTGGCCATGATGTCCAGCCTACAAAAACGATACGCCCATGCCCAGTACGATTCGAATTTTCGCCACTGCCGACGATGTAGAACACGCGTTCTACGATGCCATTGCGCGCGCAGATCTGGAGAGTCTGATGGCGCTGTGGGCTGATGATGATGAAATCAGCTGCGTGCATCCCGGCGCACCCCGCCTTCAGGGTCATGCGGCGATCCGCGAATCATGGGAAATGATTTTCGAGCGTGGCCCGGTGCATATCCGTCCTCGTCATCTGCACATCAGCCAGAATATAAGCAGCGCCGTTCACAGTCTCATCGAAGAAGAAAAAACACCGAATGACCCCGACTGGCAACAAGCCCACATCGTTGCTACCAATGTTTATCTTAAAACACCGCAAGGCTGGCGCATGGTGGTGCACCACGCATCAATCGCACCCGGTGCACCTGCCGATGAGCAAGGCAGTGGCTCGGGCATACTGCACTAATGGATTACCGCGCACCCTTCTGGCTGCCGGGCGGGCATCTTCAAACTATCTATCCGGCTAAATGCATCAGCCCGCCTGAAGTCACGCTGCACCGCGAACGCTGGGACAGCACCGATGGTGATTTCATCGATGTCGATTTTGTCGAGGGATTGCCGGGCAAACCTTTCATTACCCTCTTTCACGGACTCGAGGGTTCTTCATCAAGTCACTATGCGCGCGCTATCCTGCATTACATCGAATCTCTCGGCTGGTCGGGTGCCGTACCACATTTTCGCGGCTGCTCCGGCGAACTCAATCGCGCACCACGTTTTTATCACTCCGGTGATGCTGCTGAAATTGACTGGATTTTGCGCCGCATGGCGGGCCATCCTCAAGTGCGCAATGCATCCGATTTTTTCGCGGTGGGTATTTCGCTCGGGGGTAACGCCCTGTTGCGCTGGCTGGGTGAGTTCGCCGAAGACACGGGGTTTGTGGATGCGGCGTGCGCGGTGTCAGCGCCACTCGATCTCGCCGCCGGTGGTGCTGCACTCTCGCGTGGCGTGAACATGATTTATACACGCGCATTTCTTGAAACCCTTAAACCCAAGTGCCTACAAAAGCTCGAGCAATTCCCCAAACTCTTTGATCAAGAACGCATGTTGGCATCGCGCGATCTTTACGAGTTCGATAATGTCGTGACAGCACCGCTGCATGGCTATCGCGATACGAATGATTATTGGGACAGAGCCAGTGCGAAGCATGTTCTTGGCAGTATCACCGTACCTACGCTGGTGATGAATGCCCGCAATGATCCTTTTCTGCCGGCGCGACATCTGCCGCGCAAGGCGTCTTCATCTGTCATTCTAGAATATCTGGCAAAGGGAGGACATGTGGGGTTTGCGAGCGGTTATCCACCGGGCTCCCTTAACTGGCTGCCCAGGCGTCTGGTACGTTTTCTATCGGATCAAGTCTTGCTGCAGCCCGGCGAAACAGACACCCCGCTGTATGCCAGCTGATCAAAGATGGATGAGATTGTCAGACAAGCGTTAGCGAAATGGCCGTCCGTGCCACATTGTTATGGATGGCTGGCCCTGGATGCACGCGGCGCATTCCGCATGCGCGATGAGGCGGCACAGTACACCAACAGCCCGGGTGACATCATTCGTCACACTGCGCTACTCGCCTTCATTCATCGTAACTACACGCACGACGAGCGCGGTGCGTGGTTTTTTCAAAATGGCCCTCAGCACGTCTATGTAGACCTTGAAACAACACCTTTCATCGCGCGAACCGACCCCGCGCATCAGTTTGTTCTGCACGATGGCAACGTGATGTCGGATATTGATCATGTCTGTCTGACTGAAAAAGGTGAGCTGGTATTAAGCAATAGCCAACAAATCGCGATGCTTGATAACCGCGATCTGGCGCAATGCCTGCCGCTCTTGAAGATACAAGGCAAGGTCGTCGATGACGAACAGCTGATGCAGTGGCTTGCGTTGCCGACTGATGATCTCAGTCTGAGCACGCTTGAGGGGGATATGCCAGTGCGTTGGGTGAGGAGCGATAGGCTGGCATCGAGTTTTGGTTTTATCAAAAGACCTGAAAAAACCTAGTGGAAGAGCGTGATTTGGGCTGCTGATGTGTAACGAAAGCGTACGCGCCCTGCAAGATAAGTAATCCAGCCTCGCACTCACCGCTTCTTTGTCTGCGCCATCATCTCCTGCCAAGCCGCCTGTAATTCACGCTCGCGTGCATCAATGATCGCCTGATCATAAAACGATGCATCGGGCGAGGTACGTGCAATCCTGAGTTGCTCCAGCGCAAAGGGCAAAGCACCCGACAGGAAGTAATACTCCGCGAGTGCCAGATGCTGCAAGGCCTGCTTGCCCTGCTCCGCGTACACTCGCGCGAGCGCGCGCTGCACGCCGGCGTCCTGACGATACAACTGTGACTGATCGCGAAGAAACGCTGCAGCGGCTTCTTTCTTGCCCGCTGCAAGCAGACTTTCTGCATACTGCATGGTCAGCGCGCGGGACAACGGAAATCGATTGCGCCCCTCAGTCGCCAGTGCCAGCGCCTGCTCTGCTTTGCCAGTGACCAGGCTGTATTCAATATCCATGCTCACAAGGGCAGGCGATGACGGCATCAATGTCTCGCGTGCCACATCAGCATGCAGGGCCTCAAGCAGTGTGCCTGCGCGTGCTACATCTTTTTGGCGCAAAGCAATCATGGCCAAACCGTAATGCGCACCCATCACCTGTGCCCTCACGCCCTGCTGCAGCTGCTCGGTAAAAAATACCTTCGCGTCACGCCATCCCTGCACGGTGTCGTCCTGCAAAACACGTGCACGCGCCTTCACCAGAGAAAACTCGAGACTATCAACGCGCTGTCTGTAAGGCATGTTGCGAATGCGAGCCTCAATGTCAGCAATACGCTCGGTCGTCAACGGGTGGGTGCGCAAATACGAGGGCGCGGAGCTACTACGGCTGCGACCGGCCGCTTCGAGTCGCCCGAAAAAGGCCACCATGCCATTGACCTCGAAACCAGAACCCCGCAAAAGATTCAAACCAATGCGGTCAGCCTCGCGTTCGGCATCTCTGCCAAAGCTCAATTGCCTTTGCGCTGCCAAGCCGGTGCCGCCCATCATGGCTGCCGCGGACAGATCAGGACTGGTGCGAGCCGCCAGCACTGCCAGCAGCAAACCCGCGAGCGGTAACAAAGCATCTTGACGCTGATTCCCGATCATGCGCGCAATATGTCGCTGTGAGACATGGCCAATCTCGTGCGCCAGCACCGAGGCCAGCTCGGATTCGGATTGCGAGGCCAGAATGAGCCCGGTGTGCACACCAATGAAACCGCCAGGAAGCGCAAACGCATTCAATGAAGGGTCGCGCACGGCAAAAAACATGAAGTCGTAACCGGCATCACCTCGCGCCTCCGGACTCGACGAGAGCAAGACACCGCCCGCCTGATTCAGATAATCCAAAACGATGGGATCGCCGACGTAGTCGCGGTCGCGGCGAATATTGTTCATTACCTGCTCACCGAGCCGGCGCTCCATGAGGGGCGACAGCTCCTCGCCATCGGTTCCGCCTAGATTGGGCAATGCCTGAGCCTGCAAAACCGACGGTGTCAACAGCGCTGGCGCGGAAAATGCAAGCACAGCGGCCGCCACGAGGCTCAACACAGGCCTGACACGACGAGGACGAGGGCTAGGTTTCATGGTGCTATGATACCTGTAACCGATTTTCGGTCGCAGCACCTTTCTTTAAATAGGTGAATTCAAGGACGAAGTGCAACTTTGATTAATGGGTTGGATGGCTGAGGTGCATTAATATCAAAGCCTTTTGACCAGCCAGTCGAAGAATCACATGACCTATACACACCTCAGCCAAACCGAACGTTATCAGATTCAAGTGCTTATGAAAGCAGGACAAACACAAACCGAGATAGGCCAGATTCTGGGGCGCCATAAATCGACGATTAGCCGAGAGCTGGCGCGTGGATC
>SYFN01000131.1 GCA_005800405.1 Burkholderiales bacterium | reverse complement strand
GGGTGAGGTCATTCTGCGCACCTGGCAGACAGCGCACAAGATGAAAGAACAACGCGGCACTTTGAAGCAAGACAGCGCACGCAACGATAATTTCCGCGCCAAACGCTATATAGCCAAGTACACAATCAATCCGGCCATCACCCATGGTGTGGCGCATATGGTGGGCTCACTGGAAGCAGGCAAGCTGGCCGATATCGTCCTGTGGAAACCGGCGTTTTTTGGTGTAAAGCCCTCCATGATTCTGAAAAGTGGCATGATCGCTGCAGCTCAAATGGGCGATCCGAATGCATCGATACCCACGCCGCAGCCAGTGCATTACCGCATGATGTTTGGTGCCTATGGCGGTGGTCTGCGGACATCGTTCACTTTTGTGTCCCAGGCAGCTTACGACGCTGGCATCGGGGAGACGCTGAAACTGAACAAGCCTATTGCAGCCGTAAAAAACATGCGCAAGCTCAGAAAATCCGACATGATCCATAATGACTATGTGCCTCATATGGAGGTGGATTCGGAAACCTATGAAGTACGCGCTGATGGCCAACTACTGGTGTGTGAACCGGCGAACATCCTGCCCATGGCACAGCGCTATTTCCTGTTTTGATAATCGGTGACGCTATCAGCGAATTACTTTCTGAAAAAATAAATGCTTACCCTGCACACCAAAGTTACTCACGCTGACACGATTGATGGCGAACTCGTACTGCCTTACGAACCACGTGAAAAAAGTCGTCTGCGCGCCGCACTGGTTTCTGGCGAAGAAGTTGCCGTCTTTACCGTGCGCGGTACCGTGCTCAGGCACGGCGATTTGCTCAAGGGCGATGACGGCCGCATCATCAAGATTACGGCGGCCACCGAAGCGACCTGCCGTGTCACTTGCGATGGTAGTCAGGCGCTGCTGCGCTGTGCCTTTCATCTGGGTAATCGGCACACACAAGCTGAAGTGGGCGATGGTTTTTTGCGCATACGTCGGGATCCTGTGCTCAAGGACATGCTGATAGGTTTGGGTGCCAGCGTGACCGATGAGCAGTCGCCTTTCGAACCTGAGTCAGGTGCTTACGGCGGCCATCATCATGATGGTCATGCGCAGCACCCCCTCGCGCCGATTCCCCTGCGACAGAAAATTCATCGTCCCAACGACAAGCCCTAAGCATGCAATCCGCATCTCTGCTCCATCTGCTGCAATTAGCCAGCCCTTCACTACCGGTGGGTGCCTACAGCTATTCGCAGGGACTTGAAACTGCGATGGTGCGTGGCTTTGTGCATGACGAGCGCAGCGCGCGTGTCTGGATTGTGGACATGCTCGATGGGGTTGTGGCGCGCTTCGAAGCGCCGCTCACCTGGCGTCTGATACAGGCGTTTGAGGCGCGCGATGTCGATGCCGTCGCTGACTGGACCGCGATGTTCCTTGCCGCGCGCGATAGCGCCGAGTTTCGTGCAGAGACGGTGCAAATGGGTTATTCGCTAACCAAACTAATCAGCGAGCTTACCCCCGATGAGACGGCACTGCTCACGCTACTGCAACAGCAACCGGAAATTCCGTTTCCGACGGCACTGGCGGCAGCGACCGTCGCACTGCAAATACCTGCCGAGTCTGCGCTGCTCGGCATGCTGTTTTCTTGGGCAGAAAATCAGGTACTCGCGTGCGTAAAATCCGTACCACTAGGTCAGGTGTCGGGTCAGCGGCTGCTACTCTCGCTCACTGAGGCTATCGCAGTCGCAGCGGTAACAGCGCGCACGCTGGCCGATGATGAACTGTCGAACTGGTCACCCGGACTCTCTCTTTTATCAATGCAGCATGAAGTACAGTACAGCCGCTTGTATCGCTCTTAGAGCCTGTCCCAGTAGACCGCCAGCGGCGTTGGCATCCCTTGCAGGGCGCACACCGGCTTGCACGCCAGTGCCGTTTCGCAGGCAGGCTGTATCCAGCCTGAATTCCCTGCTGCACCCTTGCCGTACGTCGGTACTGTCTGCAGTACTGCCGTCTTGCCATCGACCTCATGGGACAGGCTCTTAATGCATCACTGAATTTCAAACGGAGAACATCATGACAAACCCCAATCCCCTGCGCGTCGGTATCGGCGGTCCGGTCGGCTCCGGAAAAACTGCCTTGTGCGAAATGCTCTGCAAGAAAATGCGAGATGCGTACGAGATGGCTGTGATTACCAACGACATCTACACCAAGGAAGACATGGAGATTCTGCTGCGCGCCGATGCGCTGCCTTCCGAGCGTCTGATGGGTGTTGAAACCGGCGGTTGTCCGCACACGGCGATACGTGAAGATGCGTCAATCAATCTTGAGGCGATCGCGCGCATGAGTGCTGAATTTCCTGAACTGGATCTGATTCTGGTTGAATCCGGCGGCGACAACCTGGCGGCGACCTTCAGTCCTGAATTATCAGATCTGACGATTTATGTGATCGATGTGGCTGGCGGAGAAAAAATCCCCCGCAAGGGCGGGCCTGGCATCACGCGTTCGGATCTGCTGATCATTAACAAAACCGATCTGGCACCGCATGTGGGTGCCAATCTGGAGGTGATGGCCAGCGACGCAAAAAAAATGCGCGGCGATCGTCCATTTGTGTTTACCAATCTTCGCAAGGGCGATGGTGTTGATGAGGTGATTACGTTCATTTGTACACAGGGTTTGCTCGATCAGGGAAAAGCTGCAGCGTCCTGAGACAGGTCCGTCAGCGTCAGTCAGCTGCATAGGCCTGCTTCAATAAATCCAGACCAGCCAGCATGCGCACATAAGCCAATTCAACGATTTCAGGGTCACCCTTGACTCCCAATTCGATGTGGCGTCGCCGCGTGCCATCGCCGACACTGGGCAGACTGAAAACACGAACGCCAGAGAATTCGGTTTCGAGCGCTTCCATCAATGGCGTCAGTGTGGACTCGATACCGTCATGCACAATGACGGATTTTTCGATGTAGGCGAATTGATGAAACAGATCTGCATGATGGGTATCCAGCGCCCAGTTCATCATTGACTCAGCCATGACCGGAAAACCCGGCAAAAAATAGTGAACGCCACCCTTCTCGTTACGCAATGCGAAGCCCGGAATTTTATTGGAGGCATTCGGAATGATCTCCGCACCCTGCGGAAATTCGCCCATCTTTAGACGGTGCAGATTGTCGGGTTTGTCGAAGGCAGGCTCGACACCGGATTCCAGTGACATGTCGCGGATGCGTTCGCGAATTTTGTCCCTGGCCTCGGGATGCAGTACCAGCGGCACACCGAGCGCGGCCGCAGCGCATTGCCGGGTGTGATCATCCGGAGTCGCGCCTATGCCGCCGCAGGAAAAAACAATATTCGTCGTGGCCATGGTGCGCCTGAGTGTTTCGGTAATACGGACCGGATCATCACCGAGATATTCGGCCCACGACAGACTCAGGCCACGCGCTGACAACAGCTCGATAAGCTTCGCTAAATGCTTGTCGGTGCGCTTGCCCGACAGGATTTCATCGCCAATGATGATGATGCCAAAACTCATAAATTGCCCATTCAGAGATATTAATTGATATCGATGATGCGGCTCGGATCATCAGCATTCTGGGGCGCGCTGCGCAATCGAGCCAGCGCGTCGAGACAGTAATGCTGGAACCACAAGCCGCTGAATACGAAAACCAGTAGATAAAGCCAAATCGCCAACGCTGCCAGCAGCGGAAACAAAATCACCGACACCACGCCACCCAGCCACAGCAAACCGGGCACAGCATCCAAGCTGCCAGTCACCACGCCGATGGCCAGCAAGGGCCAGCGCTGCTGTTTCAGTATCGTGCGGCGCTCGTCCGCATCGGCAAAATCGGCCAGCGCATCATAGGCCATCACTCGACTGGTCAGCCAGCCCCAGAGTAGTGGCTGGATACACAGCGCGAACAAAGGTGCAAGGTTCAGCGGCAGCGTGACCAGCCGAATGAAAAGAAACGCGATAAATGATGACAAGGATACCCACAAGCTGCCTGCAAACGAACCACCGTGGCACATCACGAGTTGAGGATGAAAATTTGCAGCGACATGGCGCGCAATAGCGGGCATGGACAACAAGACGACGAGTAACAGTGCACTCAGAATCATCAGTGGCAGCAAGAGCCACATCGCCAGCAATGGCACCATCAGCGTTCTGATGGCTGAAAGACCCCAAGTATCCAGCCGCTCCCCCACACCGCTGAACAGCGAATAATCGGAAAACCACTGGTGCAACTGGTCTATCAATGGCTGCAGCCCCTGCCACAGCAGCAGGCCCCACAGCCCCAAGCCTATCAGCAAGGGCAAGAGCGTCAGCAGCAGCATACGGAAGTGCAGCTGCGAGGCGATGGCACGCAAGAGGGAGGGAAAGAGAGGCATCATGATCGTCCCGCATTATAAGAGGGTCGTGGCTGCTAGAATGCCGGACTCTTGTTGACCTACCCTGAAGGAAAGATCATGTCCCTGATCATGACGGCCTCTGGCCTGCAATACGAAGACCTGACCATCGGCGATGGTTCCGAAGCGGCGGCAGGTCAGTTTGTCTGGGTTCACTACACCGGTTGGCTGCAAAACGAGGATGGCAGTCCCGGCGAAAAATTTGATTCCAGCGTGGATCGTGATGAACCCTTTGAATTCTCACTTGGCGCTGGCCAGGTCATTCAGGGCTGGGATCAGGGCGTGCAAGGCATGAAGGTC
>SYFN01000130.1 GCA_005800405.1 Burkholderiales bacterium | reverse complement strand
GTAGGCTACATGGGCGGACAAGGGCAGCAATGGCTGCTTGTGCGTAATGAACGTGGCGAAGAAATTCTGGATCTTCTGAAAGATGAGGTGAGGCTGGAAGCGCCGCAAACCGCCGGCAAGCGACAGGGGCCTGTCCGGGGCTTCATGCAGAACACGCTGCGGGCTGCTGGTGGACTACCGCTGCGCAAAATGCCCAACTGGCTACACCCCATCGTCGGCTGGCTGATGCCGCGCATCGGACCCCGGGGACTGGAATTTGCCCGCGCCCGAGTGGAAATGAAGGCGATCGAGACGGTGATTCATCTGCGCCGGGAGCAACCCGCCCGCTTGCGCTCGATGGCTCCACCCCATATCTGGCCGCTGGTCGAGCCCTATGGATTAAGCCCGGAAGCCAGTGAACAAGCACCAACCGACCAAGGTCGCTCGTAGGTATCGCCTCTGGAAGCAGGTCACCATTAAAAATTTCGCCTAGAATAAATGCGTTCGCCGAACACCGACCAAATTTGTTCAAAACAGTCAGATTAGAAAGATGAAGTACCCTAATGCTCTCCTTCGATGTGCGTCTGTGAGTATGGCTGCGATCGTAGTTCTGACAGCCTGTGATATAGGCCCCAAGAATTATAACGACTGCATGCTACAGGCGTCTCGTACCGGTAAAAATGATCGTCAGTTCCGCAAACTGGCTGACGAGTGCAAAGAAAAATTTCGTAATAAAGAGTAAACCCACGCACCAGTTAGCGCGCGCCAATGCAACTGCGCAGAAAAATATCAAGCATGCCCAAACACTACCAACGCTGTGTCAGCAATCTCGTTATTACATTTGCGCTTCTTGGATCCACGCTCGGCGCGAGTGCCGACGGCACGCTTTCCTATAGCAAGATCGCGCCCACGCCTGGCGGTACGGGCAAATCTTTTGCGGGTCGGGAAATTGCGCAAGTGATGAGTTGGCATGGCGCAGCTTGGCTGGAACGCGTCGAACGCAGCACAGAGGAAAGACCGGACCTGCTGCTGCCTCTGCTCCCGCTCCGACCGGGCATGGTCGTCGCTGATATCGGTGCAGGCAGTGGTTACTACAGTCGAAAAATCGCACCTCGTCTTGCGCCCGGTGGTCGGGTGATCGCGGTCGATGTACAGCCCGAGATGATCACTCTGCTCAAAAAGCAGATCGCTGAATCAAAAATCTCCAATATTGATACCGTGCTCGCCACCGAAACGGATTGCAAACTCCCGGCCGAGAGCATTGATCTTGCGCTGTTTGTCGATGTTTATCATGAGCTGCTCTATCCCATCGAAACCATGGGCTGTATCAGCCGCGCGCTCAAGAACGGGGGGTTGATCGCATTGGTAGAATTTAAGGCGGAGGATGCCAGAGTACCGATCAAGCCGCAGCATAAAATGAGCGAAGCACAAATCAAAAAAGAGGCCTCGCTGCTGGGTCTGCAGTGGGTCCGCACCGTATCCTCGCTTCCCTGGCAACACCTGGTGATTCTAAAAAAATAGCTATCAAAACCCCGCCCGAGAATCATGAAGAAAATTGTTCTCCTGTGGACATTGCTGGCAACCCTCCCCGCAGCCTATGCCGATCACTGTGATGATCTGATCAAGATGGATGGCCTGTTGACCAAGGCGAAAAAAAACTGCCCCTTCTCCTACTACGGCTTTCGCTTTCAGCAGGATTCCCAGATCTGCATGGAAAAAAAGGGCAAGGAAGCCTCGAAAAAATTATTCCTGATGGGGGATGCCACCTTTGATGGATTGAGCACCAAAATGGGCAAGGAGGCGCTCTGCGAGAAATTGCTGAAAGATTTCCCAATGACGGTGAAACGATGAGTGCCACAGGCATAAAAAGCCTCACCCATCATTACGTAGATTTATCCGAAGTACGGATGCACTATGTGGTAGCCGGCGAGGGCTATCCGGTAGTGCTGTTACATGGCTGGCCCCAAACCTGGTATGAGTGGCGCCACATTATCGACAAGCTCGCTCCCCACTATCGCGTGATCGCACCGGATCTGCGCGGCCTCGGGGATACGTCCTGCCCCACCAGTGGTTACGAAAAAAAACCGTCGCGAATGATGTGTGGGAGCTGGTGCATCACGAGCTGAAACTTGAGAATTTTTATCTCGTCGGTCATGATTGGGGTGGCCCTACCGCCTATGCGCTGGCAGCGCATCCTCCGGATGCAGTAAAAAAACTGGCCATCATTGATGTCACCATTCCCGGAGATGGCGGTCCCGACATCAGTCAGGGGGGTAAGCGCTGGCATCATGCTTTCCATCGCACACTGGGATTACCTGAGGCACTGGTCACGGGCCGGGAGGCGGTTTATCTGGGCTGGTTTTATCGCACCTTCGCGCATCTCGCTGAGGTGATGACTGATGAAGTGATTGAAGAATTTTTACGCTGCTACCGTAATCCTGAATCACTTGCGGCGGGTTTTGCTTACTACCGCGCGGTCCCACAGGATATTTCCGACAATGAGGCGATGATTGCGCGCTTCAAACTGCCCATGCCTGTGCTGGCATTGGGTGGGGCAGAGAGTTGGGGACGGCGCATGGAAGTACTCAAATCGATGCGTCGAGTCGCGCTCGATGTGCGCGGCGGCATGATAGCAAACTGCGGTCACTTCGTCCCGGAAGAACAGCCTGAAGAACTGGCGCAGCGACTCATGGCATTCTTCAACGAGTAATCGCTGCGATACCCAAACGCCTGCTCTGAACGTCCCTGAACAGCAAAGCCGACTCAGCAGATGCGTCAAAAAGCATCAATCAGCGCATGCTGCCCCATGAGCGGCACGCTCGCTGGCCATCCCAACTCATGCTCGATACGCCAGCGCAGCGCATCAGCTGCCTCAGCTTCACCGTGGGTGATGAATACCTGTCGCGGTGGCTTCTTCAGCGTCCTCAGCCAGTCCATGATCTGTGTTGCATCTGCATGCGCTGACATGGATGGCAATGACACTACCTCGGCATTGACGGTAATGTCATCGCCGAAAATCCGGACAGAACGCGCCCCATCCACCAGCTTTGCACCGCGTGTCCCACCCGCTTGATAGCCCGCGAAAACAATACTGTTGCGATGGTCCGGTGCCATATGAACCAGATGGTGCAGTACGCGGCCGCCTGTCGCCATGCCGCTGGCAGAGATAATAATGACCGGATAATTCAGCTGCCCTAGCGCGCGTGAATCATCGGCGGTGCGACTGATGCGTGCCACCTTGGCCATGCCCTCGCACTGCGCGATACTCAGTCGGTATTGATCACGGTGGCGCTGATAGATGCTGGTACTTTCAATCGCCATCGGACTATCGAGAAACACAGGCATATCGGGGATGCGGCCCGCCTGCTTGAGCTGAAAAATCTCGAACAGCAGATTTTGTGCACGGCCAACGGCAAAGGCGGGTACCAAAATACTGCCGCCACGTGCGGCTGTTCGGGTGATGACGTTAGCCAGTGCATCTGCGCTGCTCTCAGTCGCATGCTCGCGATCACCGTAGGTTGATTCAATGACCAGCGTATCGCCATGCTCAATCGGTACTGGCGCACGCATCAGCAGATCATCGGGGCGACCCAGATCACCAGGGAAAAGAAGACTGCCTTTCGCCGTGCGAAATTCTGCCGAGCTCGCACCCAGAATATGGCCTGCGAGTCGCAGTCGCAGCTTCATGGTCCCGAGCTTGATTGACTTGTCGAAGGGCAGTGGCTTGAAAAACGTCAGTGCATGCTGCGCGTCCTGTTCGGTATAAAGCGGCAAGGCCGGATGATGTCGAGAAGACTGACGCCGATTCGCAAAATTAGCATCTCCCTCCTGAATGTGCCCACTATCGGGTAACAACAGCCTGCACAAATCGATGGTCGATGGCGTGGCATAGATCGGGCCACGGAATCCGTTGCGAATCAAAAGCGGAATCGCACCCGAGTGATCCAGATGCGCGTGCGTGAGCACGACAGCATCGAGCGATGCCGGATCAAAGTGAAATGGTTGCCAGTTCAGCAGCCGCAAGTTTTTAAATCCCTGAAACAGCCCACAATCGACCAGAATGCGCTGACCCTCATGCTCAATGAGGTACTTCGATCCGGTAACGGTGCTGGCAGCACCCAGAAAGGAGAGTTTCATCAGGTATTCGTCACAGATGCAAGTAAGCCATTCCGCCAAGCACCAGGCCTACGCTGGCCAGCCCGAACATGGCGTATTCCATCCAGTTCCGGCGCGTAAGCAGCGCAATCGCTGCAAGCGCAATCGCGACCTGCAGCATCGTGGTCGCCTGCGACCAGCGGTGATGCTGATGCATTTGCGCGTCAGACTGGTGATCCCAGTCCAGCGATTCTTTCTCCAACGCCTCAGCTTTACGCTTGATATCTTCCTTTTCGGTCTGATAGCGCTGAATCGCCGCGCGATACTTTTCTTTCGCTTCGGGCTGGGTTACCAGAACAGTGCTCAACTCGGCCAGGTTCTGCTTGCTGCTTTTGGCCTGATAATAATTCCACTGATTGGAGGCCTCAGTTTTCTTGATGGCCGCATTGTTCTTGAAGAGGCCCGCATTGGCTTGGGTGTATCCGCCCATGTAGGAAAAAATAGCGCCAATGGTCGCCAGAACAGCAGTGGCTACCGCCAGCCGGGAAGACCCGTTGGTACCCTGCGCGGCATGCTCCATCTCGTGGTCATGCGGCCCGTGTACATGAAATCCTGAACCTGACATTTTTCCCTCCCTGAGCTTGAAAACCGATATTGTAATTGGTCAACAGAACGCAAAAAGAAACCGCAAGTCCGGAGCATCTCGGCCAAAATGCCAATGACGCTGCCTGACAACCTGGCAGGGAACACAGGGACGAGTCCCTTACAAACAACGTGATAGACCTGTATACGCAGACAACGCCTTGCCGGCAAGTATCATTCCTGACATGACCCCTACCCCGTCCCGCGGCCTTGATGCCGACCTTGCCCGCACACGTCTGCACGAAGAGGGACCCAATAAACTCGGGCTGTCACAGCGCCGCACGCTGCGCGACATCCTGCTCGACGTGTTGCGCGAGCCCATGTTTTTGCCATTGCTGGGTGCCGGTGCCATTTACTTTGCCATGGGTGACAGTCACGAAGCCCTGATACTTCTAACCTTTGTATTCATCATTATGGGGATGACGGCGTTTCAGGAGCGTCGTACCGATAACGCATTGGCCGCACTACGAGACATGTCGAGTCCGCGCGCGCTGGTGATCCGAAGCGGCGAGGCTCAGCGTATCGCCGGACGCGATGTGGTTCGAGAAGATGTGCTGTTACTCGCTGAGGGCGACCGTATTCCAGCCGACGGCCTGCTGATTGACGCGCATGAACTCGCGACCAATGAATCGATGCTCACCGGTGAATCCGAATCGGTGATGAAAAAATCCGGCGACAAGGTCTATGCCGGAACACTGGTGGTCGCTGGTCAGGGTGTCGTGCAGGTGACTGCGACCGCCCACCACACCGAGATGGGTCGCATCGGCAAATCGCTGGAAAATATCGCCATCACGCCCTCACCGCTGCGTGAAGAGATGAGTAGGCTCACCCGGCGACTGGCAACATTCGGTGTCGCACTGTCTTGTGGGCTGGTGTTGCTGTTCTGGCTGCTGCGTGGTGGCTGGCTGGATGCGCTGCTGGCCGGCATTGCGCTGGCCATGTCGCTGCTACCGCAGGAGTTCGCGGTCATCATGATAATTTTCATGGCGATGGTAGCTCGTCGACTGGCAGCACAACAGGTATTGACGCGCCGTCTGAATTCGATTGAAACACTGGGTGAGGCCTCGGTGTTATGCGTCGATAAAACCGGTACTCTGACTGAGAATCGCATACGCGTGGCGGTACTCTGTACGGCCCGCCAGGCCATTGACGTCAGACAGCCTTTATCCGCACCCCGCCCTTAACTTCTGCCTGTACCGTTGCCCGATGCTCACCTAGAACTGCTTGAGTACGCAGTACTGGCCAGCGAAATCTCACCGCACGACCCTATGGAGCAGGCGTTTCATCGCATGGCAGGCGCGCATCTGTCCGATACGAATCGTCTACATCCGGATTGGCATCTCGCGCGCGAATATGAGCTCTCGCCCCAGCTGCTCGCCATGACGCATGTATGGCAGCCAAGGTTTGGATTGCATGACATCGTCGCCGCCAACGGCGCGCCTGAAGCGGTCGCAGCGCTGTGCACGCTCTCCGAGGTCTTGCGCGACGAGATCGCAACGCAAGCGTCTGCAATGGCTGATCAGGGATTGCGTGTTCTGGGCGTCGCAAAAGCCGTACACCTCTGTGGTCATCCGTGGCCGGAGCACCAGCAGGCATTTGATTTCCAGTGGCTGGGATTGATTGCACTCGCCGATCCCCTGCGCGACGAGGTACCGGACGCTGTTGCGCAATGCCTGCGTGCAGGGATCAGGGTGGTGATGATTACGGGCGACCATCCACGGACAGCGCAAGCGATTGCCCGTCAAGCAGGCATTCAGGGCGAGGGCATCATCACCGGCAGCGAGATCCTGCGTATGAGCACGGACGAACTTGCCGATCGGGCGGCTACGATTAATGTTTTTGCTCGTATCAGACCTGCGCAAAAACTCGCTTTGGTTGAAGCGCTGAAAGCGCAAGGTCATGTCGTTGCGATGACGGGGGATGGCGTCAATCATGCGCCGGCACTCAAAGCTGCGCACATTGGTATCACAATGGGGTAACGCGGCACCGACGTCGCACGCGAAGCGGCCTCGCTGGTGCTACTCAAAGATAATTTTGATTCCATCGTTCAGGCGATTCGGATGGGAAGACGTTCCTTTGCCAATATGCGGCAGGCGATGATTTATACGCTGGCGGTACACATTCCGATCGCTGGTCTGGCACTGCTGCCAGTGCTCTTCGGTCTACCGCTCATATTGGTACCGCTGCATATCGCATTTCTGGAACTGGTGATTGATCCTGCCTGCTCAGTGGTATTTGAGGCAGAGGAGGCCGATGCGGATCTGATGAACCGCCCTCCACGCCAAAGCGACGAGGTGCTCTTGTCTGGCCAGCATATCTGGCGAAGTGTGGCCTATGGCAGCCTCACCACTGCCGTCATTTTCGGTACCTACACCTGGCTGTTGTCGCAAGAGATTGCCGCTGCCACCGCTGCCACCGCCGCTTTTGTGATTCTGGTGACGGCCAATGCGGCGCTGATACTGCCCAGCCGTTCAGCACGACAAGATTGGCAGCGACTCTGGTACCGGCTGACGCCCACCTCACTGTGGGTTCTGACCATGACGCTGCTAGCTCTGGCCGCGATCACCTGCGTTCCTGTGCTGGCTCAGCCATTTCGCTTTGAATCAATGAGTGCGCAAGCTTCTGGGCAGCTTCATGATTGGTCTACTGCTGTTACCCTGCTTTCAACTGATCAAAAAAATGAGTCTAAGCTTCTCTCGTCGATGAACACAGATGCCCGTCTTTGAAGCTCTGCGTATTTCATTGGCAAGCTCTGTGTCTCTACGCTGAACGGCACCGCCGCCCTTGCAGGATGCGCACCCGCCTGCAAACCCGTGGTGTTATGCGGCAGACCGCCAGTGCTCTGAAATCGACTGCTGCAACTTTCGCCGCGATGATTTTTAAAGGTCTGTTGACCTCAAAGTCGTCATTCCGGCGAATGTCACGATCCAGGATCTTTGGTTGACCGAGATGCATCAGTTTCCTGAATAATTCAACGGCGAATCGAGCCCAGCCCTTTCTGCGCTGTTCAGACAATCGGCAGTTGATTGAGCTGATCAAAAGGCGGCATGATTGTTTTTTGCAGGAGCTGCTCTATCTCCTTTGCTGGCAAAGCCGGTGAAATGATATGTCCCTGTATTTCGTGGCAGCCAATATTCTTTAACAAGTTTAGCTGGGCTAATGTCTCCACGCCTTCAGCGACTACCTGCATATCCAGCGCAACCGCCATTGATACAACGGCTCGGTACACAATCTCTCCCTCGGAGCCCTCCGCCAGCGCATGCGTGAAAGCCTGATCGACTTTCAGTACATCGACATCTAGCCTGTGTAATTGCGCCAGTGATGAATAGCCTGCACCAAAATCATCAATCATTAATCGCACACCCTGCTTGCGCAAGGCATTCAGTTCACTGGAGACCACCATGCTGCGATCCACGACTGCCGATTCGGTGACCTCGACTTCCAGCCAGTGTGTGGGCAGCTGGTACTGTTTCACGATCTTTTCAAAGAAAGCAGCGGTTGTACCCGACTGCAGCTGGTAGGGCGAAATATTGACAGAGACAGGAACCACCCGCAGACCACAGCCGCGCCAATCATCAAGCTGCATCGCTACCTTTTGTATGACAGTTTGATCTATCCCGATGATCAGCCCTGCACCTTCTGCGACATCAATAAAATCCAGCGGATGAATCAGCCCGAGCTCGGGATGGTGCCAGCGCAGCAAAGCTTAAAGACTGCAAAAATAACCAGTGAATGTCGCCACCCGGGGCTGGTAGTGAATGACAAATTCATCGCTATCCATCGCATGCCGTATTGCACGCTCCTTACTCAATCGTAGCAATATCGCGTCGGAATGTTTGGGATGATAAAAATGATGCCGTGCCTTGCCCTCTGTCTTGGCCGCATACATCGCGACATCCGCATGCTTCAATAAGGCATCGGCATCGTGACCATCATTCGGATACACGCTGATACCTATGGATGCTGATACCCAATTAACTGCGCCAGCGGTGAGAGTAAAAAGCTCACTTAGAATCTGTATGATGCTGTCAGCCACACGAGCGATATCTCGATTGCTCCCAATGTGTTCAAGCACAACCGTAAATTCATCACTACCCAGCCGCACCACACGATCACTCGCCCGAACCGCATGACAAATTCGGTTTGCCGCCTGAGTCAGCAATTCATCACCGGCCTGATGTCCTAGCGTTTCGTTGACTAGCTTAAAATTATCCAAATCAGTAAAAAAAATGGCCAGTCGCCCTCCGCTATGTTGCGCTCTTCTCACTGCATCAGGTAAAAATCACTCAGCCAACGTCGATTAGGTAATAACGTCAACGCATCCTTGTTGGCGAGGTCGGCCAGTGTTTGCTCGTGCGCTTTCAGTTCGGAGATATCGCGCAAGGTCAACGCAATACCAGCCCCTGAGTGCACGGCGCGGCAATAAACCCATTTTGCATCCAATTCGGCCTGCGCGGGCACACGAAATTCATCCTCATATCCGCCAGATTGGAGAGTACGGCGACATATCTCCACCAAATCTTCGTGAAGTTTGTGCTGCATGGTCTCGCTCGCAAGTCTGCCAATCAGGTCGCTCCGTGTTGAATCAAGTAATATCGCAGCACGATCATTGCAATCCTCGATATAAAAATTAACGAACACACCATTGCCAGCGAATACCGGTCTCAACATATAAAAGCCTTCATTGGCTGCATCCGTGGCCAATCGGTAAATTGACTGGATGCTCTCCTCAGCACGTCGTCTGACTGCCAGTCTGTCAGAGAACCACATGCCGACGGCTGCGAAAATAAGGAACAGCACGTTAGCTGTCGTTGCGGTCAATCGGTAATGCCGAGCCAGCACCTGATAACTTGCCAGCGCATCTTCCTCCGTTAAACCTGCAAGAGTCTCCAGAGGGTATTCTTTCAACTTCCTCCATGCAACGTAGCGTGCTTTTTTGTCTCTAAATTTTTTGGTCTTTTCAAGCCTAATGCCTTGTGATTCCGAAAAACAGGGATCCTTCAGATAGAACACATTCTTGTCATTATTCCCTGCATCCATCCGCGTCGCCAGCAGTGGCCCACTCGCGAGACGAACACTGATAAAGTCGTGCATACTACGCAACGGCTCATCTTGAAAAGTCGCTAGGAAATCAGGTAAAACAGATATGACAGCTACGCCGCCAAAGCTGCCGTCCCGGCGACTTAAGCGACGCGAGAAATACACCACCTTATCATTGAATTTTGGACCGTAATTCTCCATAGAAATAAGAAGGCCCTTGCAGCAGTTATTTTTATGCTTTTCGAAAAACGCATCCTTGATAAAGCCTTGTTTTTTATTCGGAATACCCGATGTATTGATGAGATGACCTTGAGAATCCAAAACATAGATAAAAAATGCATCCCGATCTGGAAATAGACCGCGCTCTCTATCGCGTGCAAGATCAAGAAGAGCGGGCGTATCCTGCCATCTTGCATGAATACCCAGCAGGATCTGATTCATTTGTTCGGCCAGAAAAGTCAGTTGTGTTGCATATGAGTTCGTCAGCGATAGTGCATGATGCATCGTGTATGATCTGACACGGTCTTCTTCCTGACGCAATGACAATTCGGTTGTCGCCCATAACAAGGTCAGAAGTAAAAAAAGACCGGTCATCCATGCGACGATGGTCATGGATTCATCTTGTATCCTCCTGAAAAGATTGGTGACTTGTTTCCCGCGCCATACCAACGTACTCCCCCGATATCTGCAAGCTGTTGATTGCCTCAGGTTCGAAACCTTGGGTGGATCAATGGTTCCCTGGTCGAAAAGACAAAGACAATGGGCAGACTATTCGATCGACGATCTGAAGACCGAAGACATCAGAAACGTCATGGAAATCAGGCATAAAATACCGTAGCAGAATCTACTGCACAATCGGAAAAAAAATGACGTGATCAATCTCCATGCGTATACCGATCATTTCACCAATAGCGTGATCATGATGGCTAGGTACCAGTGAAATCAGATGCTGCCCGGTGGGTAAGGCCAGTGTGTATAAAAACTGTGCACCGCGAAACGCCTTGCTAACGACGCGCGCCTTGAGCGGGCTATCATCATCGTGTTGAATGTCATCCGGTCTTACCAGCATCTCAACTTGGTCACCGGTTTTCAAAGAGGTATCCGATAGCTCGCAGAGAAATTTTCCCAGTGCATTGCGCAGATAACCCCGAGCATCGACGACGCCTGGAAGCATCACGCCCTCCCCGATAAATCCAGCCACAAAACGATTGACGGGTCGATGATATAAATCCATCGCCGTACCCCACTGCTGCAAACGTCCCTCTGCAAGTACGGCGATACGATCAGCTACCGCAAAAGCTTCATGCTGATCATGGGTGACGATGATGGCGGTCGTGCCAGTCTGTTTGAGTAGATCGCGCACTTCAATAGCCAGCTTTTCGCGCAATTCGACATCCAGGTTGGAGAAAGGCTCATCCATCAACAAAAGTTCTGGCCGTGGCGCAAGCGCACGAGCCAACGCCACGCGCTGCTGCTGCCCACCGGATAGTTCATGCGGCGAACGATGTGCAAGCTCGGTCATGCCCACCAATCGCAGCAACTCAATGACCCGATGTTGACGTTCTGCAGCCGTCATCGCATGCAAACCAAAACCTACATTAGCCGCGACATCCAGATGAGGAAACAGTGCATAGTCCTGAAATACCATGCCAATCTTGCGACGCTCGGGAGGGACATGAATGGTAGGGCTACTAACCTCACGCTGCATCAGCACGATGCATCCCGATTGCACCAGCTGAAACCCGGCGATGGCACGCAATACCGTCGTCTTGCCACAGCCTGATGGGCCGAGCAAACTGATGATCTCACCTCGATTCACATCAATTGACAAATCCTGCACCACGTTCTGTGATGCAGACGGCGATCGATAAGACAGCGTCAGCGCTTTGAGCACCAGTGCCGGAAAGTTTGCATTGCTCTGATCAACTTGATTCATCGTTCACTTTCCCGCACCAGTAAAATCACCGGCAAAATACCTGCTGCAACGATGCACAGGCTGGGCAGTGCCGCTCTCTCCCACATCCCCTCCGAACTCATTTCGAATACACGAATGGCCAGCGTGTCCCAGCCAAAGGGACGCGTCATCAGTGTGATTGGCATTTCTTTCATCACTTCTACAAATACCAACAGGCTCGCACCGAGCCATCCCGAACGCAGCATGGGCAGGTGCAAACAACGCAGCATCTGCCAGCGATTTAATCCCAGACAGCGCGCTGCTTGTTCCTGATGCGGTGTGATGCGCTGCATCGCCGCCTGCATGGGCTCAAATCCCACGGCCATGAAACGCGCAGAGAGTGCGAGCAGCATCACGGCTAACGTTCCCTTGATCACAGGCGCAGGTATCACACCCCATGACTGCCAGAGCGGCAGCAGCTGCAGGTCGAGCCAGGCAATCGGCACAAACAAACCCACCGACAGCAGCATGCCCGGCAATGCATAACCCAGCGTGGACAAACGTATCCACACGTGCGTCAGGCAACCAGGATGCTGACGCTGCGCATAAGCCATCCACATTCCCGCGGCCACTACCAGCAAGGCGGCGAGTGTTGCCAGCATCAGAGAATGAGCGATGAATCCCCAATAACGCGTATCCCAATCGCTGGATGCGACTGCGATAGCCCACTGCAAAAGCTGTGCAACGGGGACAATGAATGCAAGGAGTAAAACCAGTGCACACGCCAGGAAAGCCATCGCGGCAGGCGCACTCCGCAACACAATGCGCTGTTGCTGCGAAGCGCGCGCAGTCGCTCCAGTGGCGGTATACATGCGCTGCCCGCGCGCGCGCTGCTCCAGCCACACCAACACGAGGACAGTGATAGCCAGCAATGAAGCAAGCTGCGATGCTGCTGGCAGATTGAAAAGATTGAGCCAGGCTTTGTAAATCGCGGTGGTGAAGGTATCGACATTGAATATCGCAACCGTCCCGAAATCAGCCAGCATTTCCATCAGCGCCAGCGTAATGCCTGCAGCCCACCACGGACGCGACATCGGCAACGCCACTTTGAAAAAAGCCGTACTGCGCGTCATACCCAGCGTTTGCGCAGCCTCCATCGCGCGTCGTCCCTGCGTCATAAACGCCTGACGTGCCAGCAGATACACATAGGGATAGAGCACGAGACCGAACACCAGAATCGCGCCTGTGATCGACCGTATGGAGGGCAGCGCCGCCGATGGCCCAAACCACTGCCGCAAACAGGTTTGTACGACACCGCTGTAGTCCAGCAGCCCCACCATGACCGAGGCCAGCACATAGGCTGGCAAAGCCAGGGGCAGCACCAGCGCCCACGCAAAAAATCGACGCAGAGGAAATTCGCACATCGCCGTCAGCCAGGCGAGCGACACGCCCAGCAAGGCGACTACCGTGCCCACACCTAGCGCCATCCACAGGGTGTTTCTAAGCACCGCCGGCAAGACGAAGCTGCGAAGGTGTTCCCACACGTCAGGTTGCGGCTGCAACCAGCTACCCATCACCACCGCCAGCGGCACCAGCGTGAGCAGCGAGAGCGCCAGCGCCGACCAGGCCGGCCTTGAAGCGCTGTGGATCATGAAGTTTTTATTTGTAACCGGCGCGGTCCATGAGTCGCGTTGCAGCGGACTGCAACTCGCCTGCTTTGGACACATTCAGCAGATTTTGCTTGAATGGCCCCCATTGCTTGATGATGGAATTGGTTTTTACTTTGGGATTGGCAGGGAATTCAAGATCTTCATCCACATAAAAATTTTGCGCAGCATCCAGGGACAAGTACTCAATGAGCTTTTGCGCACCCGTGACATTCTTCGCATGACGCGTCACGCCCGCGCCGGATACGTTCACATGCGTACCGCTGCCGTTCTGATTAGCCCAGAACAGCGCCACCGGAAATTGCGGATTTTTGACCAGCAGACGCCCGAGGTAATAGGTGTTTACGATACCAACCTGGCACTGGCCAGCCACTATCGCCTTCAGCAAAGCCGTGTCATCAGGAAAGACATCCGTCGCCAGATTGGCGACCCAGCTTTTAACGATGGCTTCTGTTTTTGCCTCGCCCAATTCATTGATCATCATCGCAATCAGCGACTGGTTATAGACTTTCTTGCTGGTTCGCAGACAGAGCTTGCCTTTCCATTTCGGATTGCCAAGATCTTCGTAGGTAGACAAATCCGAGGGACGAACCGACTGTGGGTTGGAGACAATGGTCCGGGCACGGACGGACAAGCCAAACCACTGATTACCGGGGTCCCGCAGGTGCGCAGGGATATTCGCGTTCAGTATCGAGGACTTCAGTGCCTGCAATTGGCCCTGCTGCGCGGCCAGCCAGAGATTCCCTGCATCCACCGTGATCAGCACATCGGCCGGTGTGCTGGGTCCTTCGGCATTAAGCCGTGCTAGCAAGGCGCCCTCGTTGGCTGTGAGCAGCTTGATTTCCGTACCGGTTTCCTTCGTGTAGCGGTCCAGCAGCGGCTTGAGCAATTGCTCGTTGCGCGCAGAGTAGACAGTGACCGTATCGGCCATCGTGTGACCGGAAAGGGCTCCGAAACAAAAAATCAGAAGGCCGGCTAGAAAACGAAGGGATGATTTCATGATGACTAGACCAGTAGACGGAGAAAAGAAAACATTGGGAACCTGCCTCATCGGGGTGCCTACGGCGCTGGCACCTCTCGAGGAAAGTGCACCGACTCCCAAGTCCGTGTCTTTGTCGCGCGCAGAAAATAATCTGTGCAGATTTTCCTCGCCACCCTCGCCACAGACTTGAGGAGATAGATTACATGAGTATACATCAAATGAGAATTATTCTCAATTGCTTCTGGGCACATCAAACTCACCAGCGGAAGGCCTTGGGATAGGACTACCAACAAGCCCAAAAATCGCTCAGTGAATACCGCAGGTTAAACAACACTGCAAAAATTGACCATAGAGTTCATTTTATGACCGGCATAATTCTTGGTATGCCAAGCAACACCTATCCTGAGCAAGAGTAATACCCCAGGGGTGGGCACGCATCTGAGCCAGCCACTGGTCAAAAAAGAAAGATGCCGTTAGTGGGGGGCGGACAATTGTTTTTTACGCCTTTTAATTGAGGACTGTATGAAAAAAAATCTGATCACTACCCTGCTAGCTACCGCTGCACTGCTTGGTGCTTCGGCTGTTTGGGCAAAAAATGTAAAAACTGCTGACAAAGATAATGACGGCACACTTGACAAGACCGAAGCTAAATCAATACCCATGGTCGCCAAGAATTTTGAGGCTATCGATACAAACAAGGATGGCACGGTAGATCAAATCGAGATCGATACCTTTCGGGTAATGATGGGCGATAAAGACAGCGATAGCACGCTGGACAAAAAAGAAATCAAGAACAAAGCCATTACCAAGGCCTTTGATCAACTCGACACAGACAAAGACAGCACGCTGGATGCAAAAGAAATCAGTGTTTTTTTCGCACAAAAATAATGTGAAGCTGCACTGCAATGAAAACGCCATCCGAGGATGGCGTTTTTTTATGGAGCCTCGAATTGACGGAGGAGGGCTGATCTGGTCCTCACGAATCAATGCTTGATGACCTGCAATGCCCAACGTGCATCTTAGAAACGAAGATACCCACAACGGCAACACAACGGGATCAAATGCGCTTGATTAAAAATGAATTTTAAAATTAGCGCCGAGCCTGTAAATCAGATAACCAAGTAAAGGCCGAGAAACTATACTATTTTACTCAAGGGATTCATTCAGCGTTGGCTTGTGCCGAATTACATAACCTTACTATCTTTATAAACGTCATTCAAAAGCTCGATACCGTTTTTATAGCGGGTGGCTGTATTTTTTTCCTCGAGCATTTTTTGTATTTTCTTGAATAATTTATTCTCGATCAGCTGACGCCATAAGTATGGCAACCACTTTCTCTTTGCCTGAGCAGATATCAAATCATGTTTGTGATCTGACCCAGCATCGAAGCTGCCGACCAAGCCCTCATCAAACCTCGCCACAACTCTCAGATTCCCACTCTCCGCATCGTTGGCAAAAACGATATTTAAGTTCGATTTTTTTAGTAAGTTGATCAATGTTTGTTTGGTGAAGTAGAGTACATGAGCCTTAAAAAACATATACTGAGGCGAAGTCATGCGCATAGCATTCGGCACTTCAATGTACAAATATCCATCCGGACTCAAAATTCTTACAATTTCTTTTAATGACTGAACCGGGTTGGAAAGATGCTCTAGTACATGAAACATTGTCACCAAACTAATCGACCTGTCCTCAATCAGACGAATTTTTTCACTCATTGCACCCGATAATATTTTCAAATCGTATTCTTTGATTGCATACTCCGCATAGCCTTGGTGGGGCTCAATGCCAATCGCATCAAAGCCTAATTTTTTCATTAGAAAAACAAACTCTCCGCTACTGGCGCCGATATCCAAACTCTTGCAATCTGAATTTTTCAACGAGTTTTTTAATGCACTTGCATTTTCATTTATCCAGCTGAACCGTTCCCTAGCATTTCTTGCTGCCCTCAGAATATATTTTAACTTCGGCTTTTCCAGGCCTTTATAAGACTGCCTATATTTTTCTTTGTACCATTCCTCCAGACTACGCTCGGAAGGTAACGGATCCACTCTTCCCAAACCACATCCAGCACAGGAAATTGTAATTAGCTCCTTTTTCGTTTTTCCATCAACAACGGAAACTACAAAAGCATCTTTACTGGAACAATGAGGACATTGATCTGTAGCCTGAAAAAATTGATTAAATTTCATTTTTTATCGAAGAGTGGATTCAAGGAAAGAGTTCGACTTTGATAGTCAAAAATTTTCGGAAATCTCGTATCTTACCCAGCCACGATGAAACGCCATCGAGGAAGTGCTGATGAATCAGGGAAAAGCTGAGTAAGTCCACGCTTTAGGGCAAGCCAGCGCGGCTGTACGATGCGGGGATCAATAAAATCAAAGTTTTATCGCCACTCACCTTGCCACAAAATTTTCCGCATGCATTTAATCAGCGCTTTCCTAGACAAATCGGACAACGTCCCTGATTTCAATGGGTTCCACATGGCAGGGCGCCGCTGACTCGCCATCTTTACTAGGCCCGGAACCACTGCATCAATCACAGGGGTCCGAATACACTACCTAAAAAATTCTGCTAATCACATGACAAATCTGAAACCTACCGAGTATACAAGCTCACCCCAAGGATGAAGCGCAACTTACATTGAGGGTTGGGATGGCTGGGGTGCAGTCCGAGCTCGCGGAATAGGCGCGGTGTGATGTGAAACAACCACTGGCGAACCACATAAAGGGCGATTCCTGCTGTCGACTGATCTCCCGCAGAACGCCACCAGCTTACAAGCAAGGTTGAAAACTGTACGTCGGCCGCTTCGTGGATTTTTGACACAAGCTGTGCTTCGTACTTGAACCTACCAATATTTTTATTTACCTCGCCTTAAAAAAAGCTTCGGATCCGAAGATCCGAAGCCCGCTCAAAAGGCAGAAAAGAGGATTCGTCAAGCCGCTTTTTGCAGTACCACCTGCTCCTGGGAATACCGATCAAGCCCAGCCGGCGCGCGGTGCTTGCGCCAGTAGTCACTCGCTGCGCCCACGCCGCTACCGGGCTGCACCTTGATGCCGCAATCGAGCATGGCCATTTCGGCACCTGCAATACCGGACATAAGATGCACTTCGTTCAAATCACCGAGGTGACCAATACGGAAGAGCTTGCCTGCCACCTTGGAGAGGCCGGCGCCCAGTGATACGTTGTAGCGCTTGTAAGCACGTGCGATGACCTCGGCTCCGTTGAAACCCTCGGGAACCATGACAGCTGAAACAGTATCGGAGTACCACTTAGGGTCAGCAGCGCACAGCTTCATGCCCCAACCCTGTGTGATCGCAGCACGTGTACCTTCCGCCAGGTAGTGATGACGCGCAATGATGTTATCGAGACCTTCCTCTTCGATCATCTTGAGCGATTCCACCAATCCATACATCAGCGACAGCGCGGGCGTGTAGGGGAAGTAGCCGGTTTGGTTAGACGCCATCATGTCCTGCAGATCAAAATAGGCACGGGGCAGTTTGGCTTGTGCGTGCATATCGAGCGCCTTCTGGCTGGCGCACATGATGCCAAGACCCGCTGGCAGCATCAGGCCCTTTTGCGAACCGGACACGGCCATGTCAACACCCCAGTCATCGAAGCGGAAGTCGATCGATCCCAGTGAGGACACCGCATCCACGAACAACAGCGCCGGATGCTTCGCGTCATTGAGCACCTTGCGCACGGCGCCGATATCCGAGGTGACACCCGTTGCAGTTTCGTTATGGCAGGCGAGCACAGCCTTGATCTGATGCTGGCTATCCTTGCTCAGAATGTCAGCGTACTGCTCCAGCGGCACACCCGTGCCCCATTCGGCATCGACAATCTGTATATCGAGTCCAAATTTCTCGCACATCGCAATCCACAGATGACTGAACTGGCCGAAACGCGCGGCGAGCACCTTGTCACCGGGCGAGAGCGTGTTGGCAATCGCAGCTTCCCAGCAACCTGTCCCGGAGGAAGGAAAGACAAAAGGGGTGCCGCGTTCAGTACGAAAGACTTTTTTCAGACCGGGCAGAATGGCACGGGTGAGTTCCGGAAATGCCGGCGAACGATGATCTTCCATTGAGACCATCATGGCGCGCAGCACACGATCAGGTACGTTGGTAGGACCCGGTACAAACAAAAAATTACGACCAGCCATTCTGACCTCCTGGTATTGATTGGATTTGGAGTTTCACGGGCGATCTGTGCCGCCCTTTCCATACTTACAATTATTTAAACAAGCGCACCGTAGACTGGGAAAGGACGTACCAGCGCACTCACTTTTTCACGCACCAGTGCAATTCGCGCTGCATCATTTGGCGCTTCGAGCACGTCCGCGATCAGATGGGCAGTCGCGCGCACTTCGTCCTCGAGGAATCTACGCGTGGTCATGGCAGGCGATCCCAGACGGATGCCGCTGGTGATCATCGCTTTTTCCGGATCATTCGGAATGCCATTCTTGTTGCAGGTGATGTGCGCCTGGCCCAATGCAGCCTCGGCGGCTTTGCCTGTAATCCCTTTG
>SYFN01000129.1 GCA_005800405.1 Burkholderiales bacterium | reverse complement strand
CGGCATAGCCACAGGCCACAATACCAATACGCAAGGGCTTATCAGCGATGAACAAGCTGCCATACCCCACGGAATCACCGGCACGCAGCGACTGGGTGGCAATCACCCGGCTTTGCAAAGTCATCGCGGGTTGCAATCCCAGCGACAGCGCACTCTTAGCTCCCGGTGCACCGCCGTACAGAATCACACCCGGCCGTATCCAGTCGCTTCGTATGTGTGGCTGCAATAGGGTGGCTGCGGAGTTGGACAGACTGATCTCAGCAGTCAGACCTGCGGTAGCGCGCTGAAAAGCGGCGACCTGCGCTGACACATCCGGCATGGCGCCATTCGAATCGGCATTAGCGAAATGCGTCATCAGTGATACTGAGCGTACCGAATCCAATGATTCAAGTCGTTGGAAGATCTCCCTTACTTGCGATGGCATGAAGCCAAGACGGTTCATGCCCGTATTGATTTTTAAATGTACTGAAAGCGGCCGAGCAACCGGGGTGGTTTCCAGCATTCGACATTGTTCGGCATGGTGAATCACGGGTTGCAAGTCATGTTTGACCAAATGCTCGATATCGGCTGCATCGTGCATACCCTGCATCATCATGATCGGCTTTTGCCAACCCAGCTCGCGCAGTCGCGCAGCGCGATCGAATTCGGCCAGCGACAGGCCGTCCGCGGCATCAAATGCCCTGGTTGCATGTTCCAGACCATGGCCATAGGCATCGGCCTTCACAACGGCCCAGGTTCGGGCATTCGGAACGGCTTTTCGGGCGGCGGCAAGATTGGCCTGCATCGCAGCGACATGCGTAATAGCGACGAGTGGTCTTGGCATTAGCAGAAAAACTCGGGGAAAAAATCATGTGGAATGAAATTCGGCCCATTTTACCGGACGCGCGTGCCATCACGATCAGCGCCGAGCCCCCGACCGGGTCGAAACTGGCTTTCGTGGTATAAAGCTAGCCGCCGTTGTACTCGCCCCAGGCCTACCAACCACTGTTCTCCCCGAATGAACCGCGGCTTCTACACCATCATGGCAGCGCAGTTTTTTTCTTCGCTCGCCGACAATGCGTTGCTCATCATCGCCATCTCGGTGCTGGTGTCGCTCCAGGCGCCGGAGTGGATGACGCCGACGCTGAAACTTTTTTTCGTGCTGTCTTATGTGATTCTGGCCCCGCTCGTGGGCGCATTCGCCGATGCTTTTCCCAAAGGTCGCGTGATGTTCACTACCAATCTGGTGAAGATCACGGGCTGCCTGTTGATGTTTTTCAGCGTGCACCCGCTGCTGGCCTATGCCGTGGTGGGTTTTGGCGCCGCTGCTTACTCCCCTGCAAAATACGGCATCCTTACTGAACTTCTGCCAGCAGAAAAACTGGTCGCAGCCAATGGTTGGATTGAAGGTCTTACCGTCCTTTCAATTATCTTCGGCGCGGTATTGGGTGGCGTGTTGGTCAGCGAGCGGCTGGAACAAGCGCTGGCTTTTTTGTTGCCGATCAATCACCTGCAGTTAAGCCTGTCACTCGAATTTGCGCTGGGTGTGGTCATGCTCGCCTATGTTCTGGCAGCGATCTTCAATCTGAGTATTCCGGACACCGGCGCGCGCTATGCCGCGCAACAACGCCATCCGATCAAGCTGGTCGTCGAATTCGCCCATTGTTTCACCACGCTCTGGCGGGACCGCCTGGGGCAAATCTCGCTGGCAGTGACTTCCTTGTTCTGGGGTGCAGGCGCAACGCTGCAATTCATTGTGCTCAAGTGGGCCGAAAAAGCCCTGAACCTGCCGCTGGCCAAAGCAGCGATACTTCAGGGGGTGGTTGCCTTTGGCGTTGCGTTTGGTGCCATGGCTGCTGCCAAACGCGTACCACTGAAAAAATCGCTCACCGTCATGCCTATGGGTTTCCTGATGGGCCTGATCGTAACCATCATGGTGTTCGTGCATTCAACTACACTCGCTTACCCGCTGCTGGTACTGATCGGTGCTTTGTCTGGATATTTCGTGGTCCCGATGAATGCCCTGCTTCAGCACCGTGGACATGTACTCATGAGCGCAGGTCACTCGATCGCCGTACAAAATTTCAGCGAAAATGCATCCATACTCTTGATGCTCGGACTTTACGCGTTACTGGTCAAACTCGATCTGAGCGTGAGTATCGTGATCGTGTTGTTCGGCTTGTTTGTAGCCGGTGTGATGTGGATGGTCATGAAAAAGCATGCCGCCAATCAGCGCGAATATGATTCACTGCATCTGATCGGCGAGAAAAAACACGTCGGCACCAAGGTCGGCACTGATTAGATACACCCGGAAACTTTTGTCAGAGCCTCTTCGTATCTTCCGGGCCCGGTGGCGCAGTCAGGCCGCGTAGCTTTTTACCCGCCTTGCCCTGCCAGTCATCCGGCACAATGAATCCCCGATCACGCTCGAGCCAGACATCATCATCGCGCGTCAGGCTGGCCACCATCACTGGCATGGGATCTTCCTCAAATTGAACGCGCAATTGTTCTTGTAACCGGGAGCGGCGCAGTACCTCATCATCTGCCATACGCGCCGGTGCAAGCCAGGCCAGTCGAGGCAAGACTGCGCAGATTTCGCTCAGATGCGTGTCGATTTCTCCCAAAGTGCACCACCAGCCGCGGCAATGATTTTTTTCAATCCCAAGTCTCTGCGATGGAATCTCCTCGCCGCGACGATAAAATAGCCAGCCACGCAACAATGCCTGCGCCTGATCTACCGGCCTCGAGAGCAAAGCTTGTGCCGCCGGATGCTGGCCGAGTGATAACTGCCTGTCGAGAATCTTGCGCATTTTTGCACCCAGCGTATCCGCCAAATTTGGACCAACAAAATAATCGGCCGTCTGCAAACTGGCCCAGGCCGGGTCGCTCGAACACAACAAATAGAATTTCGTCGCAAATTCCCAGTGCAACAAGCGCGAACCATCAGACAGCAGAAAATCAAACTCACCCACCGTCTCTTCCTTGCCCGCGCATACTTGCATGCCATGCGCAAGTAATTGTTTTTTGTGCGCGAAATAGCAGGCGAGCAGCTTCTCGGCATAACGCCCAAGGCGGGTAAAGGGATTCAATTCCAGAGATGCGCTGAGCAATTCAGGTTCATGATCTAACGCCGTGAGCCAATCTCTGGCCAGATCAGCAGTGCGCACGGGCAATCGGGCGATTTTTCCCTCCCATCGTACTGATTCGGCATCGAGCAGGTCGGGAGCATCCAACAACCAGACCAGCGCGCGCACGTGTGGATCGCGCAAGAAATACCAGCGTGCATGAAACTGCTCCTGGAACGTGGACGCTTCAGCGTCCATTCAAAAGGCTCATCGCAAGGCAGAGATCTCGCCAGCTCTTGGCCTTGTCAGCTGGCTGGCGCAAAAGATAGGCAGGGTGATAGGTCACGATCAAAGGCAAGCCTGCGTGATGATGGATCTTCTCGCGCAGACTGGCTAGCGATGTGTCGGCTGGCAAACCCAGCAGTGAGACCGCTGCGGTTTTACCAAGTGCCACAATCACGTCCGGTCGAATCAGGTCGATTTGTCGCACCAGATAAGGCATACAGGCGGCGACCTCATCTGCGGTCGGAGGGCGATCGCGTCCATCAGCACCGACCGGACGACATTTGACGATATTGGCGATATAGGTGTTGGTACCTCGAGCGAGTCCCAGAGCACGCAGCATGTTGTCCAGCAGCATGCCAGCCGGCCCGACAAAGGGCTCGCCCTGCGCATCTTCCTGACGGCCCGGCCCCTCCCCCACGAACAGCCAGCGTGCTTTGCGGTCGCCCACACCCGGTACTGCATGGGCTCTACCCTGACACAATCCGCAGCGATCACACCCACGAATGTTTTCTTCGAGCGTCGCCCAATCCATGCCCATCACGCTGGCTGCATCCGCTGCTGCGTGAGGTGATGCGTCGCCTGCCAGCGCGGCGGTAGCCGAAACGCTGCCCGACTCGTCTGCGTTCAGTCCACGCCGCTGCCAAACGGACCCAAGACCCATCTGCTGCAACTTGCGAACTTTGTCTGGATCCATCTGCATGGTTCAGAGCATTTTTCGCATCACGATGGCATCTTCGCGTGCGGACCCGGCTGCCGGGTAATAGTTTTTACGCTGGGCAATTTGTACGAAGCCCAAGTGGTGATAAACCATTAACGCGTGATTGTTTGACGGACGCACCTCCAGCAACACGGCGTGCATGCCGGCCTCGCGTGCCAGCCCGATCAATTTGTCGAGCAGCTTGCGCCCGAGACCTCGACCCTGCACGTCCGGACGCACCGTGATGTTCAACAAATGAACCTCTTCGAGCGCCTGCATCATCAAAAAATAGCCGAGCAAACGACCATCCTCATCGCGCAATACCCACGCCTCATAGCCACTATCCAGGGAGTCGAGCAAATTACCGCGCGTCCAGGGAAAAGGATAGGCATTCTGTTCGAGCGCAATAACATCCTCGATGTCGGTGACGTTCATCTTGGAAAAGCAGACTTTCTGCCACGCCTTGTCCTGGTTCAGCACGGAGCTCATGGGCCCGCTCCCGCTGCGTTTGCTGACATGCGCTCTGCCGTCGTTTGCGCGACCTTGTTCCTCAGGTAGAGGGGTTGCGCTTCGCGTGCATGAACACCCTGACCTTGTTGCGCAAATTGACGTCCCAGCAGCGCGATTTGCGATGCATGCGGCATGAGCCCGGGCAGGCGAGGCAAAGACTGCAGCCCGGTGAAACGATCCACGTACGCCGCCAGGCCATTGCCCACCGCGCAACTCGTATCCTTTGCAATGACTTGTTCCGGTGCTGAGAGACAGGGTTCGCTGACGACCCGCCATTGCGCATCAAAGCGATACTGTGCCCAGTACACCTCGCCCATGCGCGCATCAAGCACCGCAATGACATTGTCGCCGGCGCCTTGAGTGCGCGCCGCATCAGCCATAGCGAGCAAGGTAACGACGCGAACGACTGGCAGGTTTGCGCCAAAGGCCAGACCCTGCGCAAGTCCGCTAGCGGTTCGAACACCGGTAAACGATCCTGGACCCGAGCCAAATGCGAGGGCATCACACTGTCCCAGCGCCATGCCCTGCTCGCGCAGCAATTCCTGCAATAGCGCCAACACGGTCATGGAGTGCGTTTGCGCGCCCGAAGATTCGCGTGTCAAGAGCCGATCACCACAAAGCAGTGCGACAGACGCGAGTTCAGTGGAGGTCTCTATTGCTGCGATGGTGGGCACGGATAAGGACATGATCTTATTTTACCGTGCGCGCCGTCGATGGCCCGGCAATATCAACTCGGGAGCGCCGTGCTGCCCTACGGTAAAATCCCGCTATGTCCGCTTTGTTTTTAGTCCGTGAAAATTTTTCCGTGCTGTCCGAGGCCCTGGCATCGGGCAAATGGGTGGTCGCCTGCCTGTGTGCCGGCTGGTGCGATGTGTGCAAGCAGTATCGTGCCGGTTTCGATGCACTGGCGCCGCAGTATCCCGAGCATCAATTCGTCTGGATTGATACTGAAGACCAGTCCGATCTGATCGGCGACCTTGATGTAGAAAATTTTCCGACCATTCTCATGCAACGCGGTGATACGGTAGCCTTCTACGGCACCATGATGCCCGAGCCGAAACAGGTATCGCGCCTGCTCGAAGCCCAACTCGAGCGCAGTGACGAAGAGCTTAGCCGCGAAGCGCGAAGTAATCCGCAGCGCGAGCAGTGGCAGACCGAATGCAATCTTCGGCTGCGGCTGGACGAATTGAGTTCATGAAGCCACTCAGCCCAGCCTGAGAGGCAGACTACGCAAGCGCTGGCCTGTCAGTTTAAATATGGCGTTGGCCACCGCAGGTGCGACGGGCGGCGTGCCGGGCTCACCAGCGCCCTCAGGCGCTTCCTCACTTCGCATGATCTCGACATCAATCAGTGGCATCTCGCGCATGCGCAGCATCGGATAATCATGAAAATTTCTCTGCACAACGCGTCCATCGCGCATTCGAATTTCACCATATAGCGCAGCCGACAAACCATACACAATTGCCGACTCAATCTGCTGCGTTACACCCAGTGGATTGACCACACGGCCACAATCAATCGCGCAGCTGATGCGATGCACCTGTATGCATCCATCCGATACCGATACCTCGGCTACTTGCGCAACGATACTGCCAAAGGATTGATGCAAGGCGATACCCTGCTCGCGGCCCTCAGCGGGTTTGCCGGCTTTGGCCACCGCCGCCTCGAGCACGGCAAGATGGCGGGTATGCTCGCACAGCATCTGTCGTCGAAAACTCAGCGAATCTGCTCCCGCTGCCAACGCCAGCTCATCGATGAAACTCTCTTTGAAAAACGCATTGTGCGAATGGCCCACCGAGCGCCAGCTTCCCAGCGCCACCGGTGCATCCACCTTGACGTGCGATGCGCGCTGACTGGGGATTTTATAACAGTGATCGTGCAGACCCTCGACGGTGGTCTTGTCTGGACCCATCTGGGGCAAACCAAAGGCCCGCGCCAGCATTTGCTGCACCGGGGCACCGGATGCCGAATAGCTTTCCCAATGCACTACACGGCCCGAAGTATCCAGTGCCGCACTGAGCCTGGCCACGGAGGCAGGACGATAAAAATCATGAGCGATGTCGTTTTCACGAGACCAGACCAGGCGCACCGGCGCACCCTTTGCGGCCTGGGCCAGCAGAGCGGCTTGCACCACCATATCCGTTTCCAGACGGCGACCGAAACCACCGCCCAGATACGTCATGTGTAAAGTCACCCGATCTTCACTCAAACCAAGCGCTCGCGCAGCAGCGCTTACTGCAATCGAAGGTACTTGCGTCGGCACCCACAGCGAAAGTTGATCACCGCTCAGCCGCGCCGTACAGTTGATCGGCTCCATGGCCGCATGCGCGAGCAGCGGTACGCGATACTCTGCCGTGATTTTTTTGGCCGACGGTGGCGCCTCACCACTACCCTGACTGAAGTAAATCAATCCGGATTCCTGATCCAGACCGTCCTTTAGCTGCGCGAACAATGAAGCATCCGAGGACTGCGCGTTCGCGCCGTCATCCCAAACGATCGGCAGACGGCTCAGCGCCTTGTGAGCCTGCCACCAGCTTTTGGCCAGTACGGCAACGGCCTCGGGTGCACCAGAACGATCGGCGGGCAGTGCAACAACATCAATCACACCGTGCATCTTGCTGACCTTCGCGGAGTCAAACGACCTCAGCGACCCGCCATGCACCGGGCACATCGCAATGGCCGCATGTATCAAGCCCGGCAGACAGATATCCATGCCGAACTGCGCGCGACCATTGACCTTGTCGGCGACATCCAGACGCGGCGTAGGTTTGCCAATCAGTTTGAATTCTGCCGGTGATTTGAGTACAAATGGCACATCGTTCATGCGAGCGGCCTCTGCCGCCAGCACGCCGTAACCCAACCTGCGACCATCTCGGTGAACCACAAAACCAGCCTCTGTGATGCACTCGTCTGGAGACACTTTCCATCGCAATGCTGCGGCAGCCAGCAATCTCGCACGCGCGGCAGCGCCTGCCTCCCGCATCGGTAACCAGCTGTCTTTGATACTCGACGATCCGCCGGTTGCCATCACACCGAGCTCACGCTCGGTCTTGCGTGCCAGCCATTGTGCAACCCGCTTGATCGCGCCACGATCATCGGGATGAAAAGGCAGGCCGTCGGCCATCATGGTGGTATCACCGTAGATTTTGTCGATGGGCGCTTGCAGTAAACTGACCACATTCATCGGTACATCAAGCTCGTCCGCCACCAGCATCGGCAAGGCGGTGGTCACTCCCTGACCCATTTCGCTTTTGGCGACGACCACACCGATGCCGCCGTCGGTTCCAATCGTGACCCAGCCATTGAGGGCAACGGCATCCTCTCCAAGCTTCAATGCCGCACTGCCATGCAAGCGCTGTCGCGGCGGCATCAAACCCCAGCCAACCACCAATGCGCCGGTAAGTCCCAGTCCACCCAAAATGAAATGTCGTCGCGACAAGCCTGTTTTCGACGCTGATTGTTGTGTCAACTTGATTCTCCTATGCAGCCATAGGGCGTATGCTGCCCTACCCCTACCGATCAAAAGTGAGAGTGTAAATGAGTGAGAGCTTTTTCCAATCCTTCATCCTGCTTTTACTCGTGACCGACCCGATCGGTAATGTGCCTCTGTTCGTTGCCACACTTCGGCAAGTGCCGACTGAACGGCGAGCGCGCGTCATCGTGCGCGAATGCGCGATTGCCTTTGGTTTGCTGCTTGGCTTCATGTTTGGTGGCCAGCATTTCCTTGATGCCCTTCAGCTGAGCGAAATCTCGCTGCGTATTGGTGGGGGCGTGATTCTTTTCCTGATCGCCCTGCGCATGGTATTTCCACAGCCGGGCGGGATATTCGGCGATACAGAGCAAATGCCGGCCGAACCCTTCATCGTGCCGCTAGCCATTCCGGCGCTAGCCGGCCCCTCGGCGCTGGTGACGGTATTACTGTTCTCTTCACGTGGTCAAATGGCCATGCCGGTTTATGTGGGCGCGCTATCGCTGGTAGCTGCCGTGTGGCTGGTAGTTCTACTGTCAGCCGAGTACCTGCAACGCGTGCTCGGCTCGGCAGTAATGACGGCCTTTGAGCGCCTGATGGGACTGATTCTGACAGCGATTGCGGTCGAAATGCTGCTGGTCGGGATCCGCGATTATGTGCAGTCGCTTTGAGCGCAGAGCCCCCGGCAAGCTGAAATCAATCAAATCACGCATAAATCAAGGCTTGTTACAGTTTATTATTTCAGTTTGGTCAAAAATCATCCTCTTTCATGGATCAATTCAAGCAAATTTCAACCTTTGTTGATGTGGCGGCTCGCGGCAGCTTGTCTGCAACGGCCCGGGCCGAGGGCATCGCACCCGCTGTGATCGGCCGTCGCCTAGATGCACTTGAAGCCAGACTCGGCGTCAAGCTACTGCAAAGAACCACCCGAAAAATTGCGCTCACCCACGAAGGTCTGGCCTTCCTGGAGAATTGCCAGCGAATCCTGCTTGATCTCGAAAATGCTGAAACTCAGGTGTCCGAACGTAGCGCGCGACCGAGCGGGCATTTGCTGATCTCTGCTCCGGCAGGATTTGGGCGGCAGCACGTAGCACCACTGGTGCCCTCGTTCCTCGCCGAGCATCGCGATGTCACGCTCACGCTGAGCCTCAATGATCGCGTGGTTGACCTGATTGGCGGAGGTATTGACGTCGCGATCCGGATTGCGGATTTGTCCGATTCGAGTCTGGTAGGGGTCAAACTGGCTGACAATAAACGCGTTGTGGTCGGATCAACGGAGTATTTCAAAAGACTCGGACGACCTAGCTCGCCAGACGAGCTATCGCATCACAACTGTCTGGCTATGTCGAGTGACGGTAGCCAACGAGGATGGACCTTTCGTCAGAACGGCAAGAATCTGACCGTCAAAGTCGGCGGTAAAATGGGTTGCAACGACGGTGCCGTGCTGCATGATTGGGCGCTTGCCGGACGCGGACTCGCGTGGCGCTCCATGTGGGAGGTCGGAACGGAGATTGAAGCGGGCCTGCTGGAGACGGTGCTCGATGAATTCGCAGCACCCGGCAATAATATTTACGCGGTATTCGCGCAGCGGCAGCATTTGCCTTTGCGCATACGAGCCTTCGTCGATTTCTTGCGAAGGGCATTCGCGCAAACAGAGTATTGGCGGAAATCGCAATAAAAAAACCTCCCGGCCCTTTCGGGACGCGAGGTTCTTTCGCCAGCCCGCCATTGAGGCGGGCTGCAAGTCATGCAAGATTCAAACGACTCAGATGGGCTGAATGTTCGATGCTTGTTTGCCTTTGGGGCCGCTCGTCACATCGAACTGAACACGCTGATTTTCCTGCAGCGACTTGAAGCCGCTGCTCTGAATTGCGGAGAAGTGTGCGAACAGATCTTCGCCACCTTCGTCTGGTGTGATGAAACCAAAACCTTTTGCATCGTTGAACCACTTGACGGTACCAGTTGCCATTGCATTTCCTATCTTAGTAAGTGAGGCGGAATATCCGCCAGAAAAGCGTCTCAACCAAGTAAGGAATTACAGACTGATACTGCACCACTGCTACTCGAATCTCAACGTGGCGCCCATTATACTTGAGAAGCTGTCCACAACTGCCTGATCCAAAAAGAATTTGACCAAGATCGAAAGTGATGGATTTCCGCGCCGTAAACCGACATTTTCTGCTTGCGTGGGCCGCTTGTGCGGAGGAAGCCCAAATCGCCTATAGTCCGGTACGTCGCCCCGAAACCCGCATGCTTGCCTGATTCACCATGAAATTTGATGTCGCCATTGCTGGCAGCGGCCTTGCCGGCCTCTCCGTTGCTCTCCATCTTGCCCATACCCGTCGGGTGGCGGTCATTTCCAAACGTGCGCTCAGAGACGGTGCCAGTGACTGGGCACAGGGAGGGATTGCAGCGGTGCTGGACTCCCATGACAGCCATGATCAGCACGTGGCCGACACTCTGGTGGCTGGCGCTGGCCTGTGCGATGAAACGGCGACGCGTCACATTGTCGAGCAGGGTCGTGAAGCGATCGAATGGCTAATTGCGCAAGGCGTACCCTTTACCCGTGACGAGCAGACGGAGCTGGGATTTCATCTCACCCGCGAAGGTGGGCACAGTCAGCGACGCATCATCCACGCAGCAGATGCGACCGGCCATGCGGTGCAGCTCACTCTCGAAGAACAGGTGCGCAAGCATCCGAACATCACCCTGCTCGAGCATCATTTCGCTATTGATCTGGTCACCACCGCCAAGCTCGGTTTGACCGAGTTACCGCCTAGTTGCCTTGGCTTGTATGTGCAGGATGTCAGCACCGGGCAGGTCATCACCATTGAGGCCGATCACACCGTGCTGGCTACCGGTGGCGCAGGCAAGGTGTATCTCTACACCACCACTCCTGACACCGCGACGGGTGATGGTATTGCCATGGCCTGGTGCGCCGGCTGCCGAGTCGCGAATATGGAATTTATCCAGTTTCACCCGACTTGCCTCTACCACCCTTACGCGAAATCCTTCCTGATCACCGAGGCAGTACGGGGGGAAGGTGGTTTGCTCAAGCTCCCTGAGACTGCCGGTCAGGCCGCGGGTCAGCGCTTTATGCCCTCGCATGACGAACGTGCGGAGCTGGCGCCACGGGATGTGGTCGCGCGCGCGATTGACTTTGAAATGAAGAAACGGGGTCTGGATTATGTCGATCTCGATATCAGCCACAAGCCACCCGAGTTCCTGCAATCACATTTCCCGACCATTTATGCCCGCTGCCTGGAATTGGGGATCGACATCACGAAGCAGGCCATACCTATCGTGCCTGCCACGCATTACACCTGCGGTGGCATCGTGACCGATCTTGCCGGCCGCACTGATTTGCAGGGATTGTATGCGGTTGGCGAAACGGCCTACACAGGATTACACGGCGCAAACCGGCTTGCCAGTAACTCATTACTCGAGTGTGTTGTACTTGGCCGCGCGGCCGCGATGCACATTGCTGATCAGGCCCTTATCGCGACAATATCACTGCCTGCCTGGGATGAAAGCCGAGTGACCAATGCCGATGAAGAAGTGGTGATCACCCAGAACTGGGATGAGCTGCGACGTTTCATGTGGAGCTTTGTGGGTATTGTGCGCACTACCAAGCG
>SYFN01000128.1 GCA_005800405.1 Burkholderiales bacterium | reverse complement strand
GAACCCCACCCGATAACTGCCGCCGCTGTCGATAACAGCCACTGCTTCGTCACCGATGATGAAGCCGATGTTGGCAATATCCCCATGATAGTGCTCGCCGAATTCCTCGTGTACACCCTGGTGTACAAACACACCGGGAGCGATTTCTTCAACGGGCAACTCGGCTGATCCGGCCCAGCCAGACTGCAGGGAATAACAGAAAAAAATCAGCCATACCAAGCGGCACATCGATCAGGACTCCGCAGCGATTTGTCGCAACGCCTGCTCGAACGCTCCCGGGGGCTGACCGCCCTGCACAAGATAACGATCGTTGATGATCACTGCGGGCACGGAATGTATTCCCTGCGACCGATGGAACTGTTGCTGTTGGCGAACTTCATCGTGCCACATCTCGGTGTTGAGAATCTCGGTCGCCTGCGCCACGTTCAGTCCGACCTGTTCAACAGCCGATAGCAGTACCTCATGATTCGAGGGATCGGCTCCCTCTGAAAAATAAGCGGTTAACAAGCGCCATTTCAAGCGGCGCTGCGCCTCAGCGTCTCCCGACGCCGGCGCCCAATGCAGCAGCCTGTGCGCATCGAAGGTGTTGTAGGTACGCTTGCGACCATCGGGGTTAAAGCTGAAACCTACTGCTGCACCTCGCTCCCGAATGTGTTCATGATTCTGTGCCACTTGCTCTGCCGTGATCTGGTACTTGCGCATCAGATGCCCGAGGATATCCTCGCCCTCAGGTGGCATATCGGGATTGAGCTCGAAAGGTTGAAAATGCAGCGAGACACTGACCTCGTCACCCAGACGCTCGATGGCCTGCTCAAGTGAGGCCAACCCCACAGCGCACCAGGGACAGGCGATATCAGAAACAAAGTCAATTTTTATAGGTGTCATGAAAAGTGAGTACGGTGATGTCAGACGGCGCCACTGCGATTGCCAGTGCCATTGATGCTAACACGGGGTGCAGCCCCTATACTTCAGTGCTACCGCCCGATCCAGATTGAGAACGACCGATGCCACGCGCTACTTTGATATTGATGCTGTCTGCGAGCTTGCCCTTGTTGGCGCTGGCTGCCGACCCTGCGCCTGCTCAGGTAGATTTTGAGCCCAAACCCTTGCGATCAGCTGAGATGCATGCGCCGCCAGACACCACGCGCTTGCGTGGACCTGAGGATTTCGCGCTGCCGGCATCAGAGTCAGCGCCGCGTACAGGCGGGAACACGGCCTCGCGAGAACCAGCATCCGACCAACATCTGCCGAGTAATGCGCCAGTTCTGGAAGGCTTCTGATGCGACCTTCTGAAATCGCAACCCATCAGGTCCACGCTGACCGCCGCCGGCGAGCAGTGCGGCCGACAGTCCACGGATCCACCGACGACGGCATTGTATTTATGGATGACATCTTCGCCTCACCGCTAAACCTTGCGGACCATGCATTCGGCGCCGGGTAATGCCGCACGCCTCGATGGTCTTACCCTGGACTGCATTATTGGCACTGCGCCTGACCACGCACAAATCGCCGTTTTTACGATTTGTGCGGCCTGACTGGTCTCACAGGTGGCGATCTGGTGGGCGTTTTGGGACATCCAATTCACCGGCCAACCGGTTGAGGGCACGCAGTTTGGAGTCGCCTTTCCCATGAATTACCGAATCTCTAGACTCGGACTGGCAATTTCCAAAGAGGAATGTTTATAATGTGAAACAATTTCCGAATCGGCATGACCGCCGGACCCAGCGATGCAGGTTCTCAACCGAAACCTTTGCAATGGCATCATCGCCCTGCTGGCCAGTACGCTGGTCACAGCAGCATCGCACGCGGCGACTTATACCTGCGTGACCACAGCAATGCGGGGTAACAGATGGATCTGCCAGGACAAAGCCGAGCTTTGTACCTTTGTCTTTATCATCAATGAGCGCGAAAAGTCGATGGTGAGGCACGTTGATGATGGTAATTCCAGATTACCGGTGGTCGTCGACAAATGGGAAGACAAGAAAATCATCGCGCATGAGGACCAGACGCGGCTGGATGAACGCTTTATCGAACAGTACTACTACCGAATCGAGCGCGATACGGGAAATTTCGTGATGGCGAATGAGTACCGAACCAACAGCGGCCGCTATCTCACCCAAGACGATATCAACGCGACCGACAAGAAGCGCTTCTCCTACTACCGGCCACGCCTTTTTTCAGAAACAGGCCGATGCAAATTTAGCTCAGGCAAATAGCGCTCGCCCGTGGGCCATTTTTTCGGTCTGCAATGATCGTGTAATAACTGTCAAATCAGCGCACTTTCACTCGCTGACTGCTGAATTGTTTCTCAGCTGCTTCCAGCGCACGATCAAGATAAGCAGAATAAAAACCGTTGTTATCTCCGCCGACAATGGGATCTGCCAGTAACTCGCCTACGGCGTTGACGACGATGACGGTAGGCGCCACTTGCACGCCGTAGCGATTAGCCAATGCAGATTGCGTGGTGGGTTTACCATCAAATCCCTGCAGGGAATCTCGGCTGGTGATCTGCACTTCCCGAATCACCGGCCTCTCCGCCGAGGATGTCTCACGCAGCAGCGGCATCAGATAATTGCGACGCACCACTTTGCAATAGCCACAGCCTGGTAGTGAGAACATCAGCAGAAAAGCCTTGCGGTCCGCGTGCGCCTGAGCAGCTTCGCGCTGCAGGTTCTGCGGGGCGGGTAGCGTCTCGTCATGCGACTGCGCTCTCGCAGGCAAAATAAAGCACCAGCTAGTCAACAGGAATATAGCGATGCGAATGGCCATGGTGTCCTCGTGGCGGTTCATGGAGAAGAGACAGCGGGAAAACGAGTGCAGGCCAGTTCCCCATGCGTCTCGATCAGGGTCCCCGATCGCGCATTGAACTCCCTGCCCATGACACTCAGGGTCCGATCATTAGAGCGCAAAGTGAAGTCCAGGCTGACTTCGGTGCCATCTGGCCGGAAACCAAGACTGCGACAAATGATTTTCTCAGCGATTGGTGGCTCACAGGCACAGACTTCGGTTCGCCCCGCAAAACAACCTGCGGCCAGTGCAGGATCGCGCTTGACATAACCGGCAGCGACATTGGCAGTGACGCGAAAGCGTTGATTCGCGACACTCACACCATCGGAGTCAAATACCTTGTCTGTACGTAGTTCACCTTCGCACACATAGTCCAGAACCTGCGCGCTCAGAAGACTGCTGGTCATCGCAAACGCCGTCAATGCAAGCCGTCGTGCTCCACACAAAACAAACTGGTAGATCGCCCGCTGCATTGAGACGAACGACCTTGGTAGCTTAGTGCAAACGATCCAGCGCGCTGGACAAATGACCGATGGTACGGCCGATGTTCAGCAGCTTTTCCAAACCAAACAGGCCGATGCGGAAAGTGCGGAAATCGTCGCGCTCACCGACCTGCAATGGGACGCCTGCCGCTGTCTGCATGCCCAGTGCCATGAATTTTTTACCGTTCTGAATATCGGAATCCTTGGTGTAGCTGACCACAACGCAAGGCGCCTGAAATCCGGGGGCTGCGACGCTCTTGAACCCCTTGGCCTCGAGCAGTGCACGCACTTTCAGGCCAAGGTCTTCCTGATTTTTCTTCAGGTTCGCAAAACCGGCTCCCTGGGTTTCCTTCATCACATCGCGAAGAACACGCAGCGAGTCTGTGGGCATGGTGGTGTGATAAATGTGAGCGCCTTTTTCATAGGTCTCCATGATCTGCAGCCATTTCTTCAGATCGCAGGAATAGCTGGTGCTCTGAGTCGCATCAATTTTCTGACGCGCGCGCTCGCTCATCGCAATCAGCGCACAGCAAGGTGAACTGCTCCAGCCTTTTTGTGGCGCGCTGATCAGGACATCCACTTTGGAAGCAGCCATATCGACCCACATCGCACCTGATGCGATACAGTCGAGCACGAACAAACCATCAACAGATTCGACGGCATCACCCACCGCACGCAAATACTCTGGCGGAAGAATCAAGCCTGCCGAGGTCTCAACATGCGGCGCAAACACCACCGCTGGCTTTTCCTTGCGTATCCAGGCCACGACCTCATCGATTGGTGGCGGCGCATAGGAACCTTCAAATTCATTGGTGAGCTGACGGCCCTGGATCACATGCAAATCATCCGAGATACCGCCCATTTCAAAGATCTGTGTCCAACGGTAGCTGAACCAGCCATTACGAATCACCGCACATTTGCGGCCGGTGGCGAACTGGCGCGCAGCGGCTTCCATACCGTAGGTACCACTGCCCGGCACCACCAGCGCGGATTTCGCGTTGTAGACCTCTTTCAGAAGTTTGGAGATGTCGGTGATCACGCCTTTGAAAGCTTCTGACATGTGATTGAGGGAGCGATCGGTATAAACGACGGAGAATTCGAGCAATCCATCTGGATCAACGTGGGGAAGCAAACCGGGCATGACGAGTCCTGTACTGATAAATGAGCTTGGGTGCGCCCGAAAAGCGCAGGCAAAACCGTAGAAAGGAGGACAAGTTTAACAGAGGTCGTACATAGCCTTGACCTGAACGGCATCATGGCTTTTCTGACAATAACGCAGAGGTTATCCAGCCGCTATAGAATCGGGTCTCACTTTTACACAAAAGACCTGAGGGAGCCTCATGGAAAGCGATATCGAAATTGCACAGAAAGCAAAAATGAATAAAGTGGTCGATGTCGCGTCGACCCTGGGGATACCTCAAGATTCGATCGAACCTTATGGTCATTACAAAGGCAAGATCGCACTGTCCTACCTTGAGACCCTGAAGAAAAAGCCCGATGGCAAACTGATTTTGGTCACTGCGATCAGCCCGACTCCGGCGGGCGAGGGTAAAACGACAACGACGGTGGGCCTGGGTGACGCACTTAATCGCATCGGCAAAAAAACCGTGATCTGCTTGCGTGAGCCTTCACTGGGACCGGTGTTCGGCGTCAAGGGTGGCGCTGCAGGCGGTGGCCATGCGCAGATCGTGCCGATGGAAGATATCAACCTGCAT
>SYFN01000127.1 GCA_005800405.1 Burkholderiales bacterium | reverse complement strand
GCCAGCTCTCGGCTAATCGTCGATTTGTGGCGCCCCAGAATCTGGCCTATCTCGGTTTGTGTTTGTCCTGCTTTCATAAGCACTTGAATCTGATAACGTTCGGCTTGGCTGAGGTGTGTATAGGTCATGTGATTCTTCGACTGGCTGGTCAAAAGGCTTTGATATTAATGCACCTCAGCCATCCAACCCATTAATCAAAGTTGCACTTCGTCCTTGAATTCACCATGGATAAAAAAAAGAATCCTACATCATAGAATTAGAAAAAAATAGAGGCCATCTCATGGGCCTGATAGAAAAATTTATGGGAATTTTTGAAACAAAAAAATATGACACTGATTCCAAAAAATCAGACCTTCCAAAAGATAACAAACTGAAAATCAAGAGAACGAGAGGTGGCTCGCTCTAAATTAATTGATACATCATCAGATCAAAACGATTATTACCAAGAATTATGGTCCAGATTTGATTTATGTTTAGAAAAAATAAATGCAGCACGCGACAGCTTAGAAATAGTGAATTCAAAAACTAAAGATGACGAACTAAAAACTAAATTACGGAGGCAATATAAAATTCTCGATAACGTAGCGCAGGACTTACAGGCGTTTTCCCCCGACCCTGGCCCGGCAAACGATAGTGATTGCATCACTCGCTTGCTTAAAGAAATCAAGTCTCCAGGAACCATAGCACTTGAAAATGAATATGATGAAGCAATCAAAGAATACAAAAGAGAACTTTATACTTCGAGTTGCGCTTGGCTAAGTTCAGCTGCTGGAAAATTATTTGCCGGTCCTTTAGGATTTGGCACTTCCTTCCTTGTTGGAAACACCATCACTCGCTTGGTGTCCCCTGATCATCAAAGATGGATCAGCTATTCAATAGGGCCCGTTTGGTCAGGAGCAGCTCATGCTTTTTTTACCGGCCCCATTGCTAATCAGTTACTTTTTTGGATGTGGACAAGTCCGATTTTGGGAGATATGAAAAATTGCTTCCTCTTACTGGCAAGTTACGGCGCAGATCGTTGGAAGGGAGAATTGGACAAGAAAAAATACCGTAGCAAAGATACTAAAAAGACAGAAAAATTAACGATCGTCGAACGATGGGCTGAAGAGCGACCTATTGCTGAAATTAACTGGGAGAGAATGAAAACCAAGAAAACAAGTTACTTAGCTGCTACCATGAACTATATTTTAAAAGTTATTGGCCCTACAGTTGCTCCTGCGGCTTTCGCTTCCAAGGATCTAATAACACGCGGTTATGATGCGATAGCCCATGGCGTAGCTGGCGCGATATCTAGCGCAGAATATCTATATTCGCAGCAGTACCTCAGGAGCCTAGGCCCCAAAGCCGAAGAAAAGATACTTCCGACTCGAGCGATATCAGGCATGCAGACAGCAAAGCTGAAATCGCTGGCAAAAAATCTAGAAAAAGCCATTGACTCTGATCGATACAAAAATGATCCCGTTGCTCGACCGGCATTAGCACGTCTGTTACGCACAACAAATAGAAACGCAATCATTGCGGAACGTAAGTCGCACTATTTTGGCACACTCAAACATGAATTGATGAACTCTCTCAAAGATGTTCCATCTCGTCTTGATATGACAGCGGGAGCACTCGGCCGAATTGTATCGTTAATGTTTGTTGCTGGCATGCCTCAAGTCACCTCCGCGCTCCGACAAAGTAGTCATCCGGGACTACGGTTTTTAGGCAATGTGATACCTGCCATTGACTTAATAGTGCCGCCCGGCTGAGCATTTCGGGGTTTATATACGGGGTATATCCGAGCAGCATTAGAACTGGCATATCAGATCACTAAATCCGATGAGAAAAAACCGGATGGGAAAAAACAAGATACGGTTACCCGCGTGCCTACAATTGCTCGAAACCCGATGGACGGAACTACCAAATCCGCAGCAGAACCCGACACTGCCAAAAATGATGTCGATAATGATGCAGATAATCGCGCAACCGATGACAATAGCATCATCGTCAATGTGACGGCGGAATCGAGTGACGAGGACGATGACAGCAGCAGCCTTATCTCCATGTCGGACGACTCGAGTGACTCAGATGAATGGCATGGCAACCCACGGCCGGGTGACCAACAGAGATGGTAAATGACGAGAATGGTAAAGCAAACAATCTTTCATCAACCGCCACCCTGATTGAGAACAGAATGCTTGAGGTTGTAAGCAAAATCGCGGGATAGGCATGTCGGTGCTGGCTCCGCGATTTTCAGAGACTCTGATCGATCAACTCTATCCAGTGCCGAACAGGCGTATCGGTCCCTGATCGCAAATGCGTCAGGCAGCCAATATTGGCTGAAACAATCTCATCGGCCTGAGTCGCCTCAAGATTTTTTAGCTTGTTATCACGCAGCTGATAAGACAGCTCGGGCTGTAGCATAGAGTAGGTACCCGCCGAGCCACAGCACAAGTGGCTGTCAGCACACAGTATTGCCTCAACACCAACAGCGCGCAGCACGCTCTCGACCTTGCCGCGTATTTGCTGACCGTGCTGCAGCGTGCAAGGCGGATGATAGGCAACGCGTTTTTTTACTTTAACTTTGGCGACGAGTTGCTGCTCGAACGCCGGCATGATTTCCGAGAGGTCTTTCGTCAAGTTGGAAATGCGTGCCGCGCGCACTGCATGCGCTGGGTCGTGTGCAAGCAAATTGCCGTATTCCTTGACGGTGACACCACAACCCGAGGCCGTCATCACGATCGCCTCGACACCAGCTTCCACAGACGGCCACCAGGCGTCGATATTGCGACGCATATCATTGAGCGCGCCTTCCTGATCATTCAGATGATGGCGGATCGCGCCACAGCATCCTGCCTTCGGCGCAATGATCAGCTGCACCTCCAGCGCATCGAGCACGCGCGCAGTCGCTGCATTGATATTCGGTGACATCGCGGGCTGCACACAGCCATCAAGTAAAAGCATTTTTCGGGCATGACTTCGCGATGGCCACATACCTGCGGGTCGCGCTTGCGGCACTTTGTTTTTCAGCGCCGCCGGCAACAAGGGGCGCACCAGCTGCCCCAGCTTCATCGCCGGGGTAAACACCGATGTGCGCGTCAAAGTTTCCCGAAGCGCAGTGCGTACCAGCTGCTGCCCCACCGGGCGTTGCACCTGCTTCTCGACGATGCCGCGACCGATGTCGATCAAACGACCGTACTGGACACCCGAAGGACAGGTACTTTCACAATTCCGGCAAGTCAGGCAGCGGTCCAGATGCATCTGCGTTTTTTCTGTGGCAGCTTTGCCTTCGAGGACTTGCTTGATCAGATAAATACGACCCCGCGGTCCGTCCAACTCGTCACCCAACAATTGATAAGTGGGACAAGTCGCGGTACAAAAACCGCAGTGCACACAGCTGCGCAGAATGGCATCAGCCTCCTGACCTTCAGGGGTGTCCTTGATGAAATCTGCAAGATTGGTTTGCATTGAATGAATAGTAATCAGAAATCAGGGTACATACGGTGCGGATTGAAAATACCCGCTGGATCGAAGCTGGCTTTCAGGCGGCGATGAATGTCGGCCACAGGTGCTTTGAGTGAATGAAACACGCCGACGGATTTATCACCACCACGGAATAAGGTCGCATGGCCACCTGCTGCTTCGGCAGATGCGCGAATCGTCGTTGCATCGGCGGTGGTTTTAAGCCAGCGCTGCGCGCCGCCCCACTCCGTCAATGTGTCACCCGGTATTTGCAATACCGGCGTCGTGCTGGGCACGGACAAACGCCACAAGCCCTCGGTCGACTCTGCAAAAAAAGCCATCTGATGTTCGCGCAACTGATCCCAGAAAGTATCTGCATCAGCCAACACCTCGCCATCCATTTTAATAATGGCTGCATCGACAGCCGCCCGCGCGCCAGACAAACGCACCGTGAGCTGACCCTGATACCAGCATGAAGCAGAAATCGGCAGAGGCTGACCACCCCAAACATTCATTTGATGCAGCGCCTCGGCTTCGGTCATTGCAAACCGCAAGGATTGCTGCGCCACCGGTTTAGGCAACACCTTGACCGAGACTTCCAGGATCAACCCCAGCGTGCCGAGCGAACCTGTGAGCAAGCGAGACACATCGTAGCCAGCCACGTTTTTCATGACCTGGCCGCCGAAGTGCAGGACTTCGCCACGGCCATCCATCATCACCGCACCCAAAACAAAATCACGCACCGCACCCACTGCCATGCGGCGCGGGCCGGACAAGCCAGCAGCGACGGTACCGCCAATCGTGGCCAGGCCATCAAATCGCATCGGCTCGAAAGCCAGCATCTGATTGTGCGCCGAGAGTGCCTTGCCTATCTCGCGCAGATTGGTACCGCAGCGCGCGGTGATGACCAGTTCGGTCGGATCATAATCAACGATACGGGTATAGCCGGTGGTGTCGAGTACCTCGCCTTGCAGCTGCTGGCCGTACCAGTCTTTGGTGCCGTTACCACGCAGCCGCAAAGGTGATGCTGTATTCGTTGCCGCGACAATGCGATCTCTGAAGCCTGCTAATACCTGTTCCATTTTTTAACCAGTCCGCATCAGAATCGTGGCAGATCAGCGAACTTCAGCTGGCCCTGGCGTACATGCATCTTGCCGTACTCGGCACAGCGATGCAGTGTGGGTATCGCTTTGTCCGGGTTGAGCAGGAAAGCGGTGTCGAACGCACGCTTGACACCAAAGAAGGCTTCGCGCTCGGCAGCAGAAAACTGCACGCACATGGAATTGATTTTTTCAATGCCTACACCATGTTCGCCGGTGATGGTGCCGCCAACCGCCACACACAATTCCAGAATCTCGGCGCCGAATTTTTCGGCACGATCGAATTCACCGGGCGTGTTGGCATCAAACAGGATCAGTGGATGGAGATTGCCATCGCCTGCATGGAAAACATTGGCACATCGCAGCCCGTACTTTTTTCCAATGGCGGCGATGCCCAACAAAACTTTGGCCAGATGCTTGCGCGGTATCGTGCCATCCATGCAGTAATAGTCGGGCGAAATACGCCCAGCCGCTGGAAATGCATTTTTACGACCTGACCAGAATTTCAGACGTTCGGCCTCATCACGCGATACGGCAATCGCCGTGGCGCCCGATGCTTTGAGTACCTCGGTCATGCGCGCGATTTCTTCTTCGACTTCTTCGGGTGTGCCGTCCGATTCGCACAGCAGAATCGCTTCGGCCTCGGTGTCATAACCTGCTTTGACAAAGGGCTCCACCATGCGCGAGCTGGTCTTGTCCATCATTTCCAGACCGGCAGGAATGATGCCCGCGGCAATCACGTTGGCCACTGCGTTGCCTCCTTTGACGACATCATCAAAGGAAGCTATGATCACGCGCGTCAGCTGCGGCTTGGGTACCAGCTTGACGGTGACTTCGGTAGCCACACCCAGCATGCCTTCGGAACCGATGAAGGCTGCCAGCAAATCGAGACCCGGCGCATCCAGACCGGCGTTGCCCAGCTCGACAACCTCACCTTCGATCGTCACCATGCGCACACGCAGCACGTTATGCACCGTGAGCCCGTATTTCAGGCAATGCACACCACCCGAGTTTTCCGCAACATTGCCGCCGATC
>SYFN01000126.1 GCA_005800405.1 Burkholderiales bacterium | reverse complement strand
GCGGATATCGTAGCCGTACGAGGAAGTACCATAGGACACGATTTTCTGCCCGTTGGCTTCGCGTACCTGGCCCGGCTCGAAGGGTTCGATCATGCCGTGGGATTCCGCCATGCGGCGTATCCATTTGTCAGATTTAATGGTCATGTTGCTAAAACTCGGGGCAAAATTAAAACCAGGCTGAATTCTACGCGAAGCTGCCCGTATGAGTGCCGGACCCTGCGTGCGTGGGTTTTTGCCTAGCCAGATTTGTTATCTCAGCCCGGTACACGGTGTCCAAGTTAATTTTGATCATGGTCACCAAATAAGTTTCTACCGGAAGCAGCGCGGCCAGTACTTCCGTCAGAGCCTGAGGATCGCCAGATTCCGCCCTTCTAATGCAGCCACCAACGTTGCTCAGCAATTCTTTCCTAACTGCTTCACTCTGTAAGTTGACTTGCATTTTTGAGGGATCAGCTACCGGAATACCGAAATCATCGACGCAATCTGGCTCGATAAAAACCTGCAGAATCTTGTCCGCCTTGTCAATTGATGGTGAGCGACGGAAATCATCTACTGCTCTCAAAAACTCAATACTCTCCGTCTGAGAGACCGCTCGACCAAATTCAATCAGCAGGCGATAGTTTTCACTATTTTCTTTACGGTTTGCCCAGACAGACTGGAAATTGGGTACTGAATCGCCAAATTTCGATTTCAATTTCTCAATAGTACGAGAAACAGTAGCCTCGCGTGAATCATCATGATTAGCAACGAAGAAATTGGATAGTGCACGCTTGATCTTCTGAAAGATGTTAGTTTGGGATGTGATTGACCCAGAGGATCAAGTCACCGCTGAGACAACCTGCGCAGCGGCCTTTCTCTCACCCTCAACCCGAGAAGAGAGTTGTCTGGTGACTTCTTGTAAATCAACAGGCTTGCCAGATTTTGGCGGTAGCAGAATTGTCGCAGAGGAAATGCCGGGTAGATAACTTGGGTTGTTTGCTCGCTTCGCAAAATACTCGGCCCCATGGGCTACCCGTCTCGCGCGCATCGACGCAGTATCCATTTCATAAATCTCCCAAAAGTAATCCTTCGGTGGGCCACCTGATTTCGCAATGGGAATTATGCGAAGAAAACTACCGGCGCAATCGCCGCTTAGTGCATCGCCGAGCTATAAATGCGATAAAACCACGGATAAAAGTCACCCCACTAACGCTGCATAGCTTCCCACACCTTCTGCAAGCGCTTTACCGACACCGGCATCGGCGTTTTCAATTCCTGTGCAAAAAGCGACACCCGTAATTCTTCCAGCATCCACCGGAACTCCAGCATTTTCGGGTCACCCTGAGCACCGCCCTTCATTGCACGCTGCCAGAGCATGGCTGCCTGCTGCCATTCGGTCATCAGGCGCGTGTCACGCGCGGGATCTGTCCTGAGTTTATCCATCCTGACCTGCATGGCTTTCAGGTAGCGTGGGAAATGGGTCAGCTGGCTGTGTTCGGTCTCTGCCACAAATCGCTTGTGTGCCAGCGCCTGCAATTGCGATTGCAAATCGGCTTGTGTTGCCATATGCGATTTGAGGGTCTGAAGTTTTTTGGGTAGCGCATGGTATTCGCCCAGAATTTGGCCGACCAGACGCGCAATTTCATTGACCAGCAAATTCAGTCTGGCCTTGCCCTCATCGCGCCGCTGGCTGAATTCTGCCGCATTGGTTGGCAGCGGCAACTGAAGGCAAGCTCGGGACAGACCAGCCTGAATGATCTGATCACACAACTCTTCCTGCGAGCCCAGCGCAATGAACTGCATGCCCATCTGCTGTAAGCCTGGAACATTTTTTTCCAGATATTTCAGCTGCTCTTTGAGCTGCAGCGCGAAAAGACGTCGCAAACCTGCAAAGTGAATGAGGGCAGCCTCATTGGGATCGTCAAACACCTCCAGATCACAATGCGTTATCCGGTCCACCAGCGCAGGAAATCCGATCAGGGTTTGCTTGCCACGCTGGATTTCCAACAGCTCGGGTAGGGCGTCAAAGGACCAGGTACTGAGATTCTGAAATCCTGCGGGACCCGCACCGCTACGGTTTGCGGTGGCCACATGAGCAGTTGCTGCGGCTGCACCGGCAGCAGAGCTTACAAGCTGACCTGACAACGACTCAACCGGTGCCGCCTGTTCGGCAATTTTCTGAAACTGCTCGCGCGCCTGGGTACCGAATTCTGCCTGCAAGGCTGCAAGATTACGCCCCATGTCCAGCTGACGCCCATGCTCATCGATGATTTTGAAATTCATGAAATGGTGTGCAGGCAGCGTTTCAGTTTTGAAGTCCGCTGCTTTGATCATAATGGTCGTCTGAGCACGCACATCGCCAATAATCGCATCGAGCAAACTACCTAAACCAAATTTTTTAGCCGCATGCACACGGTCACAAAATCCGCCTGCATAGTCCGGGAGTGGTACGCAGTGACGCCGAAGTTTTTGCGGTAGCGATTTGAGCAGCAAATGTACTTTTTCTTTCAGCATACCAGGCACCAGCCATTCACATCGCGCGGCCGATATCTGATTGAGCGCATAGAGTGGCACAGCTAGAGTGACGCCGTCGCGCGGAGAGCCCGGCTCGAAATGATAAGTCAGTATCATTTCAATGCCGGCATGCCGCATTAGCTTGAGGAAGATGTCTGTCGTGATGCCAGCAGCCTCATGCCGCATCAAATCATCGCGACTGAGATAGAGAATTTTCGGATCTGTCGCACTGGCCTTGCGCAGCCATTGTTCAAACCCAAGCGCGTGATGAACGTCCTCCGGGATCAGCTTGTCATAAAACGCAGCAATCAACTCTTCATCGACCAGTACATCCAGACGACGCGACTTGTGCTCCAGATTTTCTATCTCGCGGATCAGTTTCTGGTTATGCGAAAAAAATAGTGCACGGGTCTCGAAATCGCCATCCACCAGCGCGCTGCGTATAAAAATTTCACGCGCCTGCTGCGGATTGATTTTTCCAAAATCGACCCGACGCTGGCTGTAAACCACCAGACCATACAATGTCGCTCGCTCATAGGCAGAAACCTGACCACTCTTTTTTTCCCAGCGTGGATCACCCCAGGATTTTTTGAGCAAATGTGTGCCAACTCTCTCCAGCCATTCGGGTTGTATCTGAGCCAATGTGCGGGCGTACAACCGGGAGGTATCCACCAGCTCACCACCCATCACCCAGCAGCCGGCTTTTTTCAACAAACTGGAACCCGGCCACAGATAAAAACGAATGCCGCGCGCGCCGAGATAGTGTGGTTCATCATCAGCCTTGTAGCCAACATTGCCCAGCAAGCCAGTGAGCAAAGCGAGATGCAATTGTTCATAGGTAGCGGGTGTTTCATTGATTCGCCAACCCTGCTCGTGCACGATGGTGAGCAACTGCGAATGCACATCACGCCACTCGCGTAGACGCAATTGAGATAAAAAATTGCTGCGACATTGTTCGTTCAGCTGACGATTGGATTTTTTTTGAACAATGGCCTCTTCAAACCAGGCCCAGATTTTCAGATAGCTGATGAACTCTGATTTTTCATCTACAAATTTTTTGTGGGCAGCATCAGCGGCCGCTTGCACATCGATGGGTCGGTCGCGAGGATCTTGCACAGACAGTGCAGCAGCAATGATCAGCATCTCGCCCAGACACTGATAATCACGTCCCGCAAGTATCATTCGGCCCACTCGAGGATCCATCGGCAGTCGCGCCAGCTGACGACCCAACTCGGTCAGTTCCTGTGACTCGTCCACTGCACCGAGCTCCCGCAGCAACTGATAGCCATCTGCTATCGCACGACCCAACGGTGGCTCGATAAAAGGGAATTGCTCGACATCACCCAGCCTGAGCGATTTCATACGTAAAATCACGGCCGCCAGTGAGGAACGCAAAATCTCAGGTTCGGTAAATTTGGGTCGCTGCAGATAATCCTGCTCGTCATACAGCCGAATGCAAACGCCGGCCGCAACACGTCCGCAGCGGCCGGCACGCTGATTGGCAGCCGACTGCGCGATAGGCTCGATCTGCAGTTGCTCAACCTTGTTACGGTAGCTGTAACGTTTGACGCGTGCAGTGCCCGCATCAACCACATAACGAATACCGGGAACCGTGAGTGAGGTTTCTGCCACATTGGTCGCCAAGACGATACGGCGCGCGTTACTTGTTTTGAATACGCGCTCTTGCTCCTGCGCAGACAAGCGGGCAAAAAGTGGCAGGACCTCGACATGCGGCGGGTGATGCTTGCGCAGCGCTTCGGCAGCGTCACGTATTTCGCGCTCGCCGGGCAGAAAAACGAGAACATCGCCGGGGCCGATCAGCGCGAGTTCATCAACCGCGTCTACGATCGCCTCCATCAGATCACGCTGCTCGCGACTGCGCGCCACGCTCGGATTGGATATTGCGGCAGCTTTGGCTTGCGTACCTTGCTCTGCCGGCCGCTCCGCGGGCCTGTATCGTACTTCCACCGGATACAACCGCCCCGAGACTTCAATCACTGGCGCCGGAATTCCCGCCCGCTCGAAATGTTGTGCAAAACGGTCGGCATCAATCGTGGCCGAGG
>SYFN01000125.1 GCA_005800405.1 Burkholderiales bacterium | reverse complement strand
GAAAGCGCAGTGGCACACGGACCGCAGTCCATCAGTGGGATGCTTGGCACCAGCTGCGGGATCCGTGAGCGCAGCGTGAGGCAGCGGTTGGGCGCAACAGCGGAGTGCCGGAGTCGGCTCTATATCTTGAGCCTCATGAACCACGCACGGCGTAGACCGCGCTGCGTTTACCTATTCTGTAGTGCCTGAGTATTTGCCCCAAAAATAACAGTCGGCACCATCGGTTCATGTGTGCTCAGGTCGCTCTTCATCTGGATCAAACCCGTCATTCAAAACAACCAAGTCACAATCAACACCAAAGCACTCTGCGACGTTGATTAAAACGCGGTTGTATTCCGCGTCTTCCTAGGCGACTTGCAATGCTCGCAGAACCGGTAACTGCTTTTCTGCAAAGAGCTTCGCCTGGGCAGTCAACTCGGCAATGTTATCGTCTGCCGAATCCAGCGTCCTGCCGTCCTTGACGATCTTTTGGCTTTGCATGGCGAGGATATTCCAGACAAATTTTGCACTGTCGAGAGGATCTTTAATTCCCTGCTTGCGCGCGAGCAGAAATAATTGCTGGAACCGGCCGAGCATGGTGCCACCACCCGTCACCGGGCTCGCCACATAGCTGACCTCGCTGCTGCCGCGAGCCTTGTTGATTAGTGTGTCGTTGAGCTTGTTAACAGTGCTCTTTGTTTTGCTGACCATCGTGTCATCCTGCGTGGGTACCAGATGGCCTGCACCGATCAGCGCTTGTATGACCTCAAGCAATTGCCCTGATGAGATATTGCGACCAGCGAGGGCCTGTTCGATCGTCTGCAGTGATCTCGTCTGGTGATCCGCCATTAGATCCAGTACCGGGTTGTAGATCACATCGCTCATGTTGGCCTCGCCCAGCGCGCCATTGAGCTTGAGCGAAACATCAGCCCGATGGGTTACCAAGACCACACATTGTTTTCGTAAGGCTTCAGATTGCTCAACGGTGGAGAGCCTTCTCGTACCCTTGACCCAGTAATCGCGTCGGAATTGTTGATTCACCATGAAATCCCGAACACTCTCGCGGAACATCGCATCGGGGATTTCCTCCAGAAAGGCTTGCTGCTCGTTCGACAGATTGATGGCGTCGATATGATCCAGATAATGCGCGGAGCATGCAAACTGCACTTTGGCCGGCGACAGCCAGTCCGCCATGGTGGAGAAGTGCATTGGATGCCAGTCGCGATTGAAATATTCATGCGCGAGGTAATGGCGGTTTTGCTCCTTGAGCTTACCGATGCGATCGCCTACCAGCGGATTCGCGCGCAAGAAAAGTGGATTTGTCTGCAACAGCTTGTCTGCGAATTCGATCGCATCATTGATGCGAGAAACAATGCCGCGACCTTCCGCACCGATGATCTCAGCATGCTCGGTCATGAGATGGCGCATCGGAGCGAAGGCTGCCCAGCCAGGGAGGGTGTTGTAGCTGATATAGAGCACGCCGCCAACCTTGAGCTTGCGCCGTATGAAATCGACGATCACGGCGCGATTCTCGTCCGAGATCCAACTCCAGATACCGTGCAGGCCGATGTAGTCAAACTCAGGAAGGTCGGATCGATGGCAAAAATCGGCAAAGGCTTCGTCATACAGATGCACGGGCGCACCGCTGGCCATACCGAGTTCTTGCGCAAATCCCGCCTGAGACGGGTTGAAGTCCGTGCCGTACCACGTGGTGACCGAGGCTGCCGCATGAATATTGGCACTTAGGCCCTGACCGAACCCAAGCTCGCACGCGACGCCAACGTCAGGACAGACCAGACGGTTGCTTAGGAAAGCCAGCTTGATTCGGTGCGGATTCAGTTCCTGATAGTAGCCAAAAGTGTAACCAATGTCGGCCACGTAGCCAGCGGTCCAGTCGCTCATGTTCTAGGTTGATCCTATGCGAGTGATTCGAAGTAAATTTGCTCTGTGAACATTACATCGTTCAGCCCGGAAAGTACTGTGCTACCAGCGTGCGCGCCACTGCCTGTGCTGCTGGAGTTTTAAAAACACAGGCACACGCCTCACGAAAAGATGGGTTGCCGTCACACCCCGATGCAAAAAGGCATACGGGTAAACGCAGTGTGCCCGAATAAAACGACCGCATGGAACCACTGAACTTGGACGGGACTTGTACTAACCATGTTCCGAACCTGCACCGACGATCACCAACATCAAACCGGGTACCGGTCAGATCAAGTCGCGATTACGACATCCGCGTCGTTGCCACTCTCACACCGCCCAACCCAAGGGCATGGTCTCCACACCCACCGTGCTGACTTCGCCATCACCCGTGAGATCCAGTCCGTAGTAATACTCCCGCGTATCCACCTGTGCCGTCTTCAAGACCACAGCCTTGCCTTTGATGAGCCCAGTAGCCGAATCGAATTTCTGCGCACTGTATTGCTTGCCCCTTAAGGTCAGTACTTCCAGACTGCCGCCCTCAGTGATCGCTATCCCCGCCACGCTGTTGCCACTTGGTACCACCCAGCCCTTGGTTTTATTTGCCATCAGCGTCAAACCACTACCCGCCGTATCGCCCTCGGATTGATCCGCTGCCCCCAGTACCACCGCACCCGACGAGGTCCTGTAGAGCCCATAGTCCTGCTGGTTCGCATCACCATCGCCGTCAAACACCAGACGGATCACATCCCCAATCTCACCATCGCCATTCAGATCAACTTGGGCAACGGTCTCTTTGGCGAGCACTTGCGCTGCAGCGAGCTTGGTCGCCTTGCCCTTGGCAACGCCATCTTGGCTGAACTTCTGCTCGCTGTAAGCCGCTTTGGCTCCGGTACCGCTGCCACTGAGCAGCCCATAACTGCCATCTTCATACCTCAAGACCGCGCTGACATTCTTGGGGACAAAGGCTCTGGTCACGCTGGCCATGAGTGGCACGTAGGTGTCCAGACCATCGCCGCTGGAAAGCCCTGCATTAGCCAGCACAAAGCTGCCCACGCTGGTCTTGTAGAGGGCAATATCCGAACTCTCCACCACCGTGTCAACCACCCGGATCGAGTTGTCGTCCAGTACCGCCACACTCGCTGACGCTTTATTCACCGTCACCG
>SYFN01000124.1 GCA_005800405.1 Burkholderiales bacterium | reverse complement strand
CGCGATCAATCCGGGGACTTCTGGCGGCGCACTGGTTGATACCAACGGGTATCTGCTCGGTATCAATAACGTGATCTACACCCGCAGCGGTGGTTCATTGGGTATTGGTTTTGCGATTCCAGTGACCACAGTAAAAACGGTGATGAATGCCATTATCAGACAGGGGCAAGTCGTCCGTGGCTGGATCGGCGTTGAGCCGCAAGACATTACACCCGAACTCGCAGAGAGTTTCGGCCTGCAGAAATCGACAGGAACCATCATTGCCGGCGTGCTCAGAGGCGGACCCGCAGACAAGGCGGGTATGAAACCGGGCGACATACTCTTGTCGGTGGCCGACAAGCCGGTCTCGGACACGGTCTCGATGATGAATCTGGTGGCACAACTGACGCCCGGGGAGAAGGTACGCGTGACCGTACTACGCAAATCGCGTGAGGCAGCCATTGAAATTACAATCGGTCGCAGACCACGCTCGAAACAGCGCCGTCCCGTGGAAGGCGAGTAAATTTCATGCACCTGCGAGACTTGGTTCAGTTCCTGTCCGAACTGGAAGAAAATAATCATCGTGCCTGGTTCGTGATGAACAAACCTCGCTATGACATTCTGCGCGGTGAGTTACTGACCCTGGTCGAGACGCTGATAGCCGGCATCACGCGTTTCGATCCGGTGATTGCCCGTTGCAACCCGAAAAAAGCGATGTTCAGAGTGAACCGGGATCTGCGTTTCGCACGCGGCAAACCACCATACAAAAGCACTTTTTCGGCGGCGATCACGGTGAGCGGCCTCAAAAAACCCAGCCAGGGCGGCGGGCCTGCCTACTACTTCCAAATCGATGCCAGAGGGATGTTGTTTTCAGCGGGTGGCGAATACGGACCACCCGCTGATCGGTTGCGGGCTGTACGCCAGCATATCGTCAACGATGCTGCGGGCTTTCAACGCCTCTTGCGAGACAAAGGATTACAAACTGTTTTCGGCGGCCTGGTGGAAAAAGACAAGCTGATACGTTTACCCAAAGGTTTTGATGCCGATGCGCCGCATTCGGAATTTCTGAGACTGAAGAGTTATATGGTTAGGCGGGAAGTCAATGTTATGAAACTGTCGCCGGAAAAACTGCCTGATTTGCTGCTTGCGGATTTCAAAGCTTCCGCTCCGCTGGTGAAGTGGCTGCGAGCAGCCGGACCCACACCCTAGAAACGCTGGTGCCTTTTGACAAACGGATCAGACGGTCTCTTCAGGTGCCTGTGTCGCCTTCTGAAAAAAAGGCGCCAGCAGCAAACCAATTTCGTAGAGAAGACAAAGCGGAATAGCCAAAAAGAGTTGGCTCATGACGTCGGGCGGCGTCACGATCGCCGCAATCACGAATGCACCCACGATTACATAGGGCCGAATGGATTTCAGTTTCTCCACCGTGACCAGGCCCATACGAACCAGCACGATCACGACGACTGGTACTTCGAAGGTTAGACCAAACGCAAGACACATCGTCAGAACAAAATCGAAGTAGTTTTCAATATCTGGCGCAACCGAAATCGATTTCGGCGCAAATTCGTTAATGAATTTGAAAACCGTACCGAACACAAAGTAATAGCAAAACGCCACGCCCAATATGAAGAGCGCTGAGGAGGAAATAATGAGAGGCGCTACCAGACGCTTTTCGTATGTATAGAGTCCCGGCGCAACGAAGGCCCACGCCTGATACAACACCCAAGGCAGCGAGATCATCAGGGCCAGCATCATGGTGACTTTCATGGGAACCATGAAAGGGGTGATAACGCCGGTGGCGATCATTTTCGACCCCTCGGGCAGCGCATTCATCATCGGCTGCGCGAGAAAATCATAGACCGCAGCGGCACCCGGCCAGACTGCAAACAAGACAAGAAACACCACAAGCACTACGGCCGATGCACGAACAAGTCGCGTACGCAACTCGATCAAATGGGAGATGAAAGTCTCCTGTATGCCGGGGGCGTTATCGTCAGCCATGCTTTAATTGAAAAACCGGATGGTTCTGCCGATATTAGGCCGGAAGCGCGTTACCCGCGCAGCACCTGACATTACACGTGTCTTGCGACCTGTCGATCGTTTAAACCAGATCGGCAATGAGGAGGTTTGTGATAGTTTTTTCTTCCTGAAATTGCGCCGCTTGGCAGCCAGCTCTTCATCGGTGGGTACGCGCAAGGCTTCGCTGTAGCCCGAATAGGCTTGATTGGCTTCAGCCATGGCTTCCGTCAGCGAGTCGCCAGCTTCGGTAAAATTTTGCTTAACCTCCGACAGGCTCTGATTGAGCGTCTGGTTGATTTTGGAGGTGGCACTCATGAAACCGGAGTGCATCTTGTTAAGCTCTTCCATCTGCATCTCGCGATTGACTTCGGCCTTCACGCTACTCATGTAGCGCTGCGCACGTCCCAATAGGGTGCCCGCCATACGGGCAACCGCTGGGAGCTTTTCGGGACCAATCACGACCAGCGCGACCGCACCGATCAGCGCGATTTTGGTAAGACCGAGGTCAATCATCGGGACAGAAAGTCAGGAGGAATGCGCGCGGCCGACGGCGGCCGCTGTCGCTTGATGGAAGCAGTATCAGCCCTTGGATTTTTCGCGGGCTTCGACGTCAATAGTGGCTTTGTCCGTTACCTGAGAGGGCGCGCTGCCTTTATCCTCCTCGGAGCCTTTCACGCCATCTTTGAAACCTTTGACGGCCTTGCCGAGGTCGGAACCGATGTTACCCAATTTCTTGGTACCAAACAACAGCATGACTATCACCAGCACGATGACCCAGTGCCAAATACTGAACGAGCCCATTTATATCTCCTAGCCGAACCCGCAGGCTCTCATCTGATAAATAATTTCACGGAAAAAATCACCGTTCGCTGCGCCATGGCCGGGGACCGCCCATAACGTGCAGGTGGAGATGGTACACCTCCTGACCGCCATCAGGACCGCTATTCACCAGTGTTTTAAATCCCCCCATCGGACCTTCGGGCGTATGCCGATAGCCGCCGCCTAGCTCCGCCGCCAGTTTCGGCGCGAGTACCATCATTCTACCCAACAATGCCGTGTGCTTCTCGTTCGCATCAGCGAGCGTTGGAATATGCTCGCGCGGCACGATCAGCACATGGACCGGCGCGGCAGGATGAATGTCGTGGAAGGCGATGACATCATCATCTTCGTAGACGGTCTTGGCGGGAATTTTGCCCGCTGCGATCTTGCAAAAAATGCAGTTATCCACGATTTGGCTCTCTTTCTCTGTGTTTTTAGGTGCCAGCGCCGCATGTCGTGGATCGAAGTGACGGTATCTGAAGTCCGCCGGCCACCTGATCCACATGCACGGTGGTTTAGGCTTTCCGCTCGTTTTGCTCGCGCTCCTTGAGCTTGCGATTGGCCATTTCCTCAATACCGGACAAACCCTCGCGACGCGCCAACTCGTCCAGCACTTGCTGAGGATTGAGGTCAAAGCGGGCGAGCATGATCAGCGAATGAAACCACAGATCAGCACATTCATACACCAGCTTGCTGGCATCTGCGCCCAATCGCACATCCTTGGCGGCCATGACAGTCTCAGTGGCCTCTTCGCCGATTTTCTTCAGGATTGCATCATCACCTTTGTCGAACAAGCGCGAGACATAGGAGGTCTCAGGATTGCCGCCCGCTTCGAGCTTGCGTGACTCGATGACTTGCGCCAGGCGTGAAAGCACGTCGCTCATATATTTACTTTTTTAGATATCGTCCGGGTTTTTCAGCACCGGATCGACTTCGATCCAGTCCGCCTCGTCGCCATGGTCCTCGAGTTTACTGAAGAAGCAGGAATGTCGGCCAGTGTGACAAGCAATATCCCCTACTTGCTTTACTTTAAGCAGCAGTACGTCCTGATCACAATCGACACGTATTTCCCGCACTTCCTGGAAATGCCCGGATTCCTCGCCCTTGTGCCAGAGTTTTTTGCGGGATCGGCTCCAGTAGACCGCCTGACCAAGTTCCACCGTGCGCGCCAGTGCATCCCGATTCATCCAGGCGAACATCAGTACCTCATTGGTCCCCACTTCCTGCGCAATCACGGGTACGAGCCCGTTTTCATCCCAATGAACACGGTTGAGCCATTTGATTCGCGCAATCATGTCAGCCTCATGGGTATGCCCAACGCAGCCATGAATTGCTTGGCTTCCTGCACGCTGTGATGCTGATAATGAAAAATACTCGCCGCCAGAACGGCATCTGCATGGCCTTCGGTGATGCCGTCAGCGAGATCCTGCAGCGTACCCACGCCACCAGACGCGATCACCGGAATTGATACAGCGTCAGAGACGGCACGGGTGAGTGGTAAATCGAAACCCGACCGAGTACCGTCCCTATCCATGCTGGTCAGCAGAATTTCACCCGCGCCGAGGGATTGCATCTTGCGCGCCCACTCGACTGCATCCAGCCCGGTGACACGTCGACCGCCGTGCGTAAATACCTCCCAATGCCCCGCGTCTGAGCGCTTGGCATCAATCGCCACCACGATGCATTGCGAGCCATACTTGCCGGCCGCATCTGCAACAAGCTGCGGATTGGTTACCGCCGAGGTATTCATGCTGACTTTGTCAGCACCGGCATTGAGCAGACGACGCACGTCATCAACGACTCGCACGCCGCCACCAACAGTCAGTGGAATGAAGACTTGGGATGCTACCGCCTCAATGATGTGCAAGATGAGGTCACGGTCATCGGAGGACGCCGTGATATCAAGAAAGGTGATCTCATCTGCGCCCTGCTCGTCATAGCGACGCGCGATTTCAACCGGATCGCCCGCATCGCGCAACTCGACGAAATTGACCCCTTTGACGACCCGCCCGGCAGTCACGTCCAGACAGGGAATGATGCGCTTGGCCAGGGTCATGTCAGTCTTCAGTGTCTTCGTTGAGTTCGCCGGAAAGTTCATCGGCGCGCCTTTGCGCCTGACGGAGATCAAGCGTACCTTCGTAAATGGAACGACCGCAGATCACGCCTTCGATACCTTCATCCTGAACAGCGCATAGCGCCTCGACATCCTTGACGTCGTGAACGCCGCCCGACGCGATGACGGGAATCGTCATGCTCTGGGCTAGCTTGACGGTCGCTTCGATATTGACACCTTTCATCATGCCGTCACGACCGATATCGGTATAAACAATGCCCTCGCAACCGTAGTCTTCGAATTTTTTTGCGAGATCGATGACTTCATGGCCAGAGAGCTTGCTCCAGCCATTGGTCGCCACCTTGCCATCCTTGGCATCAAGCCCGACGATGATCTGACCAGAGAAGGCACTGCAGGCATCATGCAGAAAGCCGGGATTCTTGACCGCAGCGGTGCCGATGATGATGTAGGAGATGCCGTCATCAAGATAACGTTCGATGGTGTCGAGATCACGTATGCCGCCGCCGAGCTGCACGGGGATCTCATCAATATCATGCTCATCAGCATAGCCACGCACCGCCGCGAGAATCGCTTTGATCGCTGGCTCGTTTTTCGGCTTGCCGGCAAATGCACCATTGAGATCGACCAGATGCAAGCGCCGCGCACCCTGCTCTAGCCAGTGACACGCCATCTGCGCGGGATCTTCGGAAAAGACCGTGGCCTGATCCATGTCGCCTTGCTTGAGGCGTACGCATTGGCCGTCTTTGAGGTCGATAGCAGGTATGAGCAGCATGGCTACTGGCGTTGGGAAGAGTTAATCAAGGGTTGAGGCAGGATGGGAGCTGGGGACGCGGGTCAAGGGTTCCAATGTACAAAATTTTTGTACAGCTGCAAACCGGCCGATGTACTTTTTTCAGGATGGAATTGGGTCGCAAAAATGTTATCCCTTCCTGCGGCGCAACAAAATGGTGCGCCGTAGACGCTTTCGGCAAGCACATGTGCCGGCTTGTCCGGTACCGCGTAGTAGCTGTGGACGAAATAGAAATAACTTTTTTCGGCCACGCCATTCCACAAGGGATGACTGTGCCTGATCTGTATGCTGTTCCAACCCATTTGGGGCACCTTGAAACGCGAGCCATCGGGCTGCAGCTGGTCTTCCAATTGAAAACGCACGACCTTGCCGGGCAGGAGCCCAAGGCAGCTGGCATCGCCTTCTTCGCTGGTATCAAACAGCATTTGCTCACCAACGCACACGCCAAACAGCGGCTTGTTTCTGGCGGCTTCGATCAGCGCGTCGAGCAAGCCGGATTCTCGAAGGGAGCGCATGCAATCAGGCATCGCACCCTGCCCTGGCAAGACAACTCGATCAGACCGGCGCAGCACTTCGGGATCACCGGAGATACAAACCTCAGCCTCGGGGGCCACATGCATCAGCGCCTGAGCCACCGAGCGAAGATTCCCCATACCGTAATCAACAACGACGATTCTATTCATGACTTTGGCGCGGACTGTCTTGTTCTTCAGTCGTGAAGACTGCGGCCCATATCGGTCAGAGACTGCCCTTGGTAGAAGGAACAGTACCAGCCGCGCGCGAATCCAGTTCAGCGGCCATGCGCAAAGCGCGGCCAAATGCCTTGAATACGGTTTCGCACTGGTGGTGCGCATTCTCGCCGCGCAGATTATCGATGTGCAGTGTCATGTGCGCATGATTAACGAAACCCTGAAAGAATTCATGGGTCAGGTCCACATCGAAAGAACCAATCATGGAGCGCTTGAAAGGCACATGGAATTCAAGCCCGGGACGACCGGAAAAATCGATCACGACCCGCGTCAAGGCTTCGTCCAGCGGCACATACGCATGACCGTACCGCCGTATACCTTTTTTGTCGCCTATCGCGCGGGCGAATGCCTGTCCCAATGTAATGCCTACGTCTTCCACGGTGTGGTGGGCATCAATATGCAGGTCCCCCTTGGCTTCGATGTCGAGATCAATCAGGCCATGGCGTGCAATCTGATCCAGCATGTGATCAAGGAAGGGGACACCGGTATTGAGCTTCTGCTGACCGGTACCGTCGAGATTGATCGCAACCCGAATCTGGGTCTCGCTGGTGTCGCGAATGAGTTCTGCTGTACGTGGCATGGACATGGTGAGTGATATCAGGAATTCAGGCTGGACTGCAGCGCTGCCAGAAAGAGTGCGTTTTCTGCTGGCGTGCTTACGGTCACCCGCAAACAATTTTCCAGCAGCGCATACATTTTACCGACATTTTTTACCAGCACCCTCTGCGCCAGCAGACGGTCAAAGACTTGGGCGCCGCAAAGTCCCGGCCGCTCAATCCGTAACAGTATGAAATTCGCTGCAGACGGATAGACACGGATACCCGGCATTGCTGACAGTGCCGCCGACAGGGAAGCACGCTCGCTGCAGATAGCCAATGCCTGCTGGTCCAGCACTTCGCGGTGTTCAAGTACAAAGATAGCCGTCGCCTCGGTCAGCACATTGATGTTGTACGGAGGACGGACTTTGTCGAATTCGGCGAGCAAGGCAGATGCGGCTGACATGTATCCCAGACGTATGCCAGCAAGACCCTGTTTGGAGATAGTGCGCATCACGACCAGATTCTCGTACTCTCTCAGGCGCGGCATGAAGGTGGTACCGGCAAATGGCTGATAGGCCTCGTCAACGATCACCACGCCGCTGTCACCAACTTCGCGCAGCACCGCAAGAATGACATCGCTGTCAAACAGATTGCCAGTTGGGTTGTTCGGGTAGGCGAGATAGGTGATCGCTGGCCGATGGGCACGAATGGCATCGAGCATTGCATCCAGATCAAGCGTGAGATCGGATTTCAGCGGCACGCCGATGAAACCCATGCCTGCCAGTTGCGCCGACATCGCATACATCACGAAGCCAGGCAGTGGTGCCAGCACCTTGGCTCCGGGCTTCGCACAAGCAACCGAAACAATGCTGATCAGCTCATCCGAGCCATTGCCCAGCACAACATCGAACCCCTCGGGCACACCCAGCTGGCTGCGAATCGCCGACTTGAGTCCCGCATACGAAGGCACCGGATAGCGGTTAAGGGCAACGGCAGCAAGCCTCTGGCTGAGTGCCTCCTGCAGGTCGGCGGGCAGGGTATACGGATTTTCCATCGCATCGAGCTTGACCAGACCCGAGGCATCCGGCACGTGATACGCCGAGAGCGAGCGCACGTCGGCGCGAATGATGTTCTGAATCACGGACATGGAACGCTCATTTCATTCGGAGCTCGGCAGAGCGTGCATGCGCTTGCAGACCCTCACCATAGGCCAGCTCGGCTGCCACGCGCCCCAATGTTTGGGCACCTGCCTTGCTGACTTGCAAAATCGATGAACGCTTCTGAAAATCGTAGACACCCAGCGGCGAGGAGAAGCGCGCCGTGCGTGAGGTAGGCAGCACATGATTGGGGCCGGCGCAGTAGTCGCCCAGGGACTCAGACGAGTAGCGCCCCAGGAACATCGCACCCGCGTGACGGATCTTGTCGGCCCAGCGCCTGGGATCCATCGCCGAAATCTCCAGATGCTCCGCAGCAATCAGGTTGGCGATGTCGCAGGCTTCGTCCATGTCGCGCACCTTGATCATCGCGCCGCGGTTAGCAAGAGAGGTGCGAATCACTTCTTTGCGCGGCATATCACCCAGCTGGCGATTGACACTGTCCGCCACGCGCGCAAGATAAGCGGCATCGGTACAAACCAGAATGGATTGTGCGAGCTCATCATGCTCAGCCTGAGAAAACAAATCCATCGCGACCCAGTCAGGATCTGTGCTGCCGTCAGCCAGCACCAGAATCTCGGAAGGACCGGCAATCATGTCGATACCGACTACGCCGAACACGTGGCGCTTGGCCGCCGCGACATACGCATTACCGGGACCAACGATCTTGTCGACCTGGGGAATGGTGTGCGTGCCATAAGCGAGCGCGGCAACGGCCTGAGCGCCGCCTATCGTGAACACACGGTCAACGCCGGCGATTTCTGCAGCGGCCAGCACCAGCGGATTCTGCACACCATCGGGTGTGGGCACGACCATGATCACTTCGGCTACGCCGGCAACTTTGGCGGGAATGGCATTCATCAGCACCGATGATGGATACGCCGCTTTGCCACCCGGGACGTAAATGCCAACACGATCCAACGGCGTGACTTTTTGTCCAAGAACAGTGCCATCGGCTTCGGTGAACGCGAAACCATCCGAGCCGCAGGACTGCTTTTGACGCTCGTGATAGCTGCGCACACGGTCTGCGGCCTCCGTCAATGCAGCGCGTCGCTCTGGCGCGAGACTGGCCAATGCGGACTGTAATGCGGCGCGTGGAATCTCGAGCGCTGTCATGCGGGTGGCGGTGACATGGTCAAACCGCTGCGTGTACTCAAGCACTGCGGCGTCGCCGCGCTGCCGCACATCGGCAATGATGCCGGCAGCAGCGCGATCGATCGCTTCGTCTTCCGACGCTTCGAAAGCAAGTACCGCCATCAGTTTGGCTTGAAAGTCTTTGTCGGCGGAATCGAGTTGGCGTATGACTACGGACATGGTTTTATTTTTCACGAAGCGATGCCTTGGCAAATGCATCAATGATAGGTTGCAGTTTCTCGCGCTTGAGCTTGAGTGCTGCCTGATTCACGACCAATCGCGATGAAATTTCCATAATCTGCTCAACCTCAACCAGATGATTGGCGCGCAGCGTACTACCGGTCGAGACCAAATCGACAATCGCATCCGACAAACCCACCAGCGGACCGAGCTCCATGGAACCGTAGAGCTTGATCAGGTCCACATGCACGCCCTTGGCGGCAAAGTGTTCACGGGCGACTTGCACATATTTGGTGGCGACTCGCAAACGTGCGCCCTGACGCACGGCGCTGACATAGTCAAAACCTGCCTGCACTGCCACTGACATACGGCACTTGGCGATCTGCAGATCGACAGGCTGATACAAGCCTTCACCACCATGCTCGAGCAATACGTCTTTGCCCGCAACACCAAAATCCGCCGCGCCATATTGCACATAGGTCGGCACATCAGACGCTCGAACAATCACGACACGCAACTGCGGGTCACTGGTCGCCAGGATCAGCTTGCGCGATTTTTCGGGGTCTTCCGTTACGTGTATGCCGGCCGCTTCAAGCAGCGGCAGGGTCTCGTCGAAGATGCGCCCCTTTGAAAGCGCCAGCGTGAGCGTTTGTTTCATTATCGAATTCTCTGTATGTCAGCGCCAACCGAGGAGAGCTTCACTTCCATGCGGTCATAACCGCGATCAAGATGATAGATCCTGTCGATCACCGTCTGCCCTTCGGCGGCGAGACCCGCGATCACCAATGAAGCAGAAGCACGCAAGTCTGTAGCCATCACGGGCGCGCCGATCAGACGAGCAACACCCTGAACGACGGCGGTATGGCCATCAATTTCAATCGCGGCACCGAGACGATTGAGCTCCTGCACATGCATGTAGCGATTCTCAAAGATCGTTTCAATAATGCGGCTGCTGCCCTCGGCGATGCAATTAAGTGCCATGACCTGCGCTTGCATATCCGTCGGGAAGCCGGGATATTCCGTGGTACGAAAACCCACGGCCCTCGGTCGACCCGACATCTGTACGCGAACCCAATCATCGCCCGAGGTGAGTATCGCGCCAGTCTCGTGCAATTTGTCGACAACCGCATCCAGCAGATCAGCACGCGTGTGTCGCAGGATTACGTCCCCTCCAGCTGCAGCGGCCGCGCATAAAAAAGTCCCGGTCTCGATTCGATCGGCGATCACCGTGTGGCTTGCGCCATGCAGTGCTGGCACACCCGTGATGCTGAGACGATCGCTGCCTATCCCTTCGATCTTGGCGCCCATCGCAACCAGCAGATTGGCAAGATCGGTGACTTCCGGTTCGCGCGCTGCGTTTTCCAGTATGGTCTCGCCGTCTGCAAGCGACGCAGCCATCATCAGATTTTCAGTGCCGGTGACGGTGATCATGTCAGTCACGATACGCGTGCCGCGCAATTTTGTTGCGCGCGCATGGATATAACCGGCCTCGATCAGAATCTCGGCACCCATCGCCTGCAAGCCCTTGATGTGCTGATCCACCGGGCGCGAACCAATCGCGCATCCACCAGGCAGCGAGACTTTCGCTTCACCGAAACGTGCCAGCAACGGGCCCAACACCAGAATCGATGCGCGCATGGTCTTGACCATTTCATAAGGCGCCTCAGGACTGTGAATATCCCGGCCGCACAATTCGAGCAAATCGCCTTTTTCCTCGATCGACAAACCTATCTGCCCCAGCACCTTCTGCATGGTGGCCACATCCTGTAACCTGGGCACATTGGCCAGTGCCAGCGCGTCAGCCGTCAGCAGTCCCGCGCACAGGATAGGCAAAGCGGCGTTCTTTGCGCCAGAGATGGCAATTTCGCCGGACAGTCGCTTGCCGCCCGTGATGCTGAGTTTGTCCATTAAGGCTGATGTTCTTCCGGAGTCAGCGTTTTCATCGACAGCGCATGAATTTCTTCGCGCATGCGATCACCCAACGCAGCGTAGACCAACTGATGACGCTGTATCAGTCGCTTACCGGCAAAGACGGGCGAGACAATCAATGCACTGAAATGCTGTCCATCGCCTTCGACTTCGAGGTGCGTGCACTCAAGACCGCTGGCGATGTAATTCTTGATGAGTTCAGATGTGGGCAGCACAATTTTGCCTTTAAACAAAAATAAATGGGTTCGAATCAGTGACGAAGTTTATAGCCACGCTTGAGCAACCTGATTGCCAGACCCGCGAGCAGCACCAGAAAGCTCACTACAATCAGCAGGCTGGTCGTAGGCGATACATCCGAGTGGCCAAAGAAACCGTAACGGAAGCCATCGATCATATAAAAAAACGGGTTCGCATGCGACACAGCCAACCAGAACGGCGGCAGAGAATGCACCGAGTAGAACACGCCGGCTAGAAAAGTCGCTGGCACGATCAGGAAATTCTGAAACGCTGCCAGCTGATCGAATTTCTCGGCCCAGATCCCCGCCAGCAAACCCATGGTAGCGAGAATCGCTGCGCCCAGCAGCGCAAACAGCAAGATCCAGAGTGGCGCCACAAAAGAAAGCTTCGCAAACCACACCGTGATCAGAAACACGCCGGCACCAACTGCCAAACCGCGCACCATCGCCGCTAGTACATAAGCACCATAGAGTTCCCAGTGCGACAAGGGCGCCAACAACACGAAGACGAGGTTTCCTGTGATCTTGGACTGAATGAGCGATGACGATGAATTGGCAAAGGCATTTTGCAACACGCTCATCATTACCAAACCCGGCACCAGAAATGCGGTGTAGGACACACCGGGAAAAACCTGCACATGCGCCTCCAGCACATGGCCAAAGATCAGCAGATACAGCATTGCCGTCACAATGGGCGCCGTCAACGTCTGCGTTGCCACCTTCCAGAAGCGCAGCAGCTCTTTATAAAACAAGGTTTGAAAGCCCTTCATGATGCATTGCCCATAATCTGAATGAACACATCTTCAAGGTCAGCCTGATGCAACTGAAGGTCTTCGAGCCTTGCGCCCGATGTGCGCAAGGCGGCGAGCATAGGCTCGACCTCCTCATGGTGATTCACGCGCAAAATATATTGCCCCTGAAGCGCCGCGCTCTCTGGGTGGGAGACCAAATGCGCGAGTGACGACGGCAAGCTGCCTTCGGCAAGCCGCACCACCAGCTGTGAACCCGATATGCGGCGAATCAGCGCGGCGGTGGAATCCAGCGCCACGACCTCGCCACCCTTGAGCATCGCGATACGGTTGCACAAGGACTGGGCCTCCTCCAGATAGTGGGTCGTCAGCACCACGGTGTGACCCTCGCGATTGAGCCGACCAATGAAATTCCACAGGGTCTGGCGCAATTCCACATCCACACCCGCTGTCGGCTCATCGAGCATGATGACGGGCGGCTTATGTACCAAGGCTTGTGCAACCAGTACGCGGCGCTTCATTCCGCCGGACAGGGAGCGCATATTGCTGTCTGCCTTGGAAGAAAGGTCGAGGTTGTGCATCACCTCATCGATCCAGGCATCGTTATCGCGAATGCCAAAGTAGCCAGACTGCATGCGGAGCGTTTCACGTACAGTAAAAAAAGGATCGAACACCAGCTCCTGCGGCACGACACCAATGCACTGACGCGCACGACGGTAGTCAGACACGACATCATGACCATGAATGCTCACCTTACCCTCGTCGGCACGAGAGAGACCGGCGATGATGGATATCAGCGTAGTTTTACCGGCACCGTTCGGCCCCAGCAGGCCAAAGAACTCGCCTTCGGCAATCTCGAGCGAAACACCGCCGAGTGCCTGCAAGGTGCCGAAGCGCTTTTTGACATGATCGATCTGGATGGCGGCCATGGTGGCAGGAAAGGTGACAATGCAACGCGCCGCACGATGGCGGCGCAAAGTCTTTGATTATAGGGGATTTTCCGAGTGGTAATGGTAACTTTGGGGTCCGCTGCTAAAATCTGCGTTGCGGGGCAAGCCGGCGCGTCGGCAATTTTCTGAACCCCGAAAACTCCGAAGTTTTGGCACCATTTTTCGCCCACCAAGTATTTAGCATGGGCTGGATGATCGTGTGCCTTGCGCTCAACCTCTCAGCAGCTCAGAGACCCCGTACACATCTGCAAGACTTCGAAGACCTGAGGGCACACCCCCAATGCGCAATGAGAAACCAGCAGACTGGGCGGCGCGGCGCCACACCAGCAATGCCGCCACCGCCGCCGAATCAAAACGCTCCAAACGCGATAAATCGATGTCGGCAGAACCGCTGCGAATCGCCTCCAGTCCCGGCTGCAAGCCGAGGGCAGCGTCCTGCATTGTCAGTGAGGTCGGAAAATACGTCATAACTCAGCTTTTCCCAGCAGGCGGCTTCGGAGGAGCAACCGCTAGTCTCCGATTGCGGTCTGCCAAGGTCTTGATCAGGCCGTCAATGCCGCCCTTGCTGATTTCGGTGGCAAAGCTGCCTTTGTAGGTCTCCACCAGCCAGGCACCAAGGATATTGACATCATAAATCTTCCAGCCAGCCGATGTTTTCTCGAGCCGATAGTTCAGCTGCATAGCCTCGCCACGCGACTGAACAACGCTGGTTAGGACCTCAACTTCGGTATCGGTCGGGTCTGCTCGTAAGGGCTTGAACTCCAGCTTGTGGTTACGAATCTGCGTAATCGCGCCTGAGTAGGTGTGGATCAACAGCGTCCGGAATTCGTTAGTCAGCGCCGATTGCTGCTCCGGGGTGGCGTCCCGCCAAAACCGACCGGAAGCCATCGCGGTCATCCGCTGAAAATCAACGTAAGGAATGATCTTGGACTGCACCACTTCCATGATCCGCTGCTGATTACCCGCCTGTATTTGCTGGTCGGTTTTCGCCAGATCAAGAATTTCCTGGCTGATCCGCTTAACCAGAACATCGGGGGCTTCCTGCTGCGCGCTGACACTCGCGGCAATGAAGAGGAGCAGTAGGAAGAAACTAGCGCGCAGCGTTTTAAAAAATTTCATAACTTATTGGCAATGTCAAGGGTGTAAGCTCATCGGTGCTTCAGGTCGTGGGTAGATGATAACCAAAGCACTCAGAAATCACCAAAAAGTGTCGCAACTTCATCACAGCCGCCAAAACTGACCGGGAAAATACTGACTAAATGACACCAGAAAATTGGTGGAAATTAGATAGCACCAAGGTCCTGATTTTCAGGTCCCGGCGTCGCACAGCGACGCTGACTCGGAACAAAGGGGAATGATTCTGTGTCTCCCTAGTCTGACTTGCCGTCCCTGACACGGCTCTGGCGCCGCTGCAAATAAGCATCGCGAACGAATAGATACGGGTCCAGCGCCGCATCTTCCATCATGCGCGTGGAATCCAGCAAAGCAGCACGATCATCCACCAGACGCAGTAACCTTGCGCTGTTCTCGATGCGGACCGTATTGATCTGGTTGATCGGATCTGCATACAAATCCACAGGCCGGGCCAGACTGTCTCGAACGGTGCTCGCGCCAAAAATCGGAAGAACCAGGTAAGGACCTGATTTCGCGCCCCAGACACCCAGCGTCTGACCAAAATCTTCCTCGTGCTTGGTAAGACCTGCTGGCGTCGCTACATCAACAAGGCCGACAAGGCCAAAGGTAGAATTCAGCACGACACGTGCGACATCGCTGGTGCCCTCGCGCGGCTTACCTTGCAGATAATTATTTACTGCGGTCCACACATCACTGATATTGCCGAAAAAATTACCGATGGCGGACCGAATCATTGAAGGAATTGCGTTGACGTAACCCGTGGCTACTGGCTTGACCACCTTGTCATCAATTGTCTGGTTGAAGCTGAACATCGCGCGGTTGTTGCGTTCGAACGGATCGCGCGGATCCGCGATGGAGCCTGTCGGTACACTCGCACAAGCGGTTAGCAATGCGATCACCAGCGCAGTGGTCATCCATCTGATGATCGTCGTCGAGCCCTTCATTTATTCTTTCCCTCGGCACTGCTGTCGGCCGCCTTGCTGAACAAGAACTGGCTGATCAGATTCTCGAGCACAATGGCTGACTGGGTCATCTTGATGCGATCGCCCTCCGCAAAATTTTTATCGCCACCGCCTGGCTCGATGCCAATGTACTGCTCGCCCAGCAAACCGGAAGTCAGGATTTTTGCCGAACTGTCCTTGGGGAACTGAACCTCACCCTGAAGCCGCAGCGTCACCTGCGCCTGAAACGTCTTGTCGTTGAAAACAATGGACTCCACACGGCCGACGACAACGCCGGCACTCTTGACAGGTGCGCGAGGCTTGAGGCCGCCGATATTGTCAAAACGCGCGATGACTGTGTAGCTCGGCCCGAAACTCATGGAGCTCATATTACCTACCTTGAGTGCCAAAAACATCACGGCGAGTGCACCCAGCAGAACGAACAGCCCCACCCAGATATCGAGAGATTTACGTTGCATCTTTACCTCAGGAAAACATCAGTGCAGTGAGCAGGAAGTCCAACCACAGCACCATCAATGAACCAATGACAACCGTGCGGGTAGTGGCGCGTGCTACACCCTCGGGGGTCGGCGCAGCGCAGTAGCCTTCGTAAAGTGCGACATAGGTTACCGCTACTCCAAACACGGCGCTCTTGATTACGCCGTTGGCCACATCAGCCCAGACGTCCACACCTGACTGCATTTGGGACCAGAAAGCGCCCTCATCCACACCAATCAGTCTTACCCCGACAATATAACCTCCCAGCACACCGACAGCACTGAAGATGGCGGCCAGCACCGGCATCGCTATCACGCCCGCAAGAAACCGCGGTGCCAGTACCCGGCGCATCGGATCGACTGCCGTCATCTCCATCGCGCTCAGCTGCTCTGTGGCTTTCATCAGACCGATCTCGGCTGTCAGTGACGTACCAGCACGGCCCGCAAACAGCAAGGCGGTAACCACCGGGCCGAGTTCGCGAATCAGCGACAAGGCGACCAGCAAACCCAGCGCCTGCTCGGAGCCGTATTTATTCAGTGTGTAGTACCCCTGCAAGCCCAGCACAAAACCAACAAACAAACCCGACACAGCGATGATCACCAGCGAATAATTACCAATGAAATGTACCTGATCGGTGACCAGACGTGGCCTGCGCCACAGCGAACCCGTCGCGACAACGAGATTGAAAAATGTGCGCGCTGAAACACCCAAGGCGATGAGGCCGACTCGCACGCTGCTGCCAAGATGAGCCAGTCCATCCAGCATCATGAACGCCCGTCCATGTTAAGCTGCTCGGTGATTGAGCGCCCGGGGTAATGAAACGGCACCGGACCATCGGCCTGTGCGTGAACGAATTGCCTCACATAGGGATCGTCCGATTCCATCATCTGCGCCGGCGTGCCATGAGCGACGATGCAACCCCGAGAGAGGAAGTACACATAATCGGCAATCATGAACGACTCATGCACATCATGAGAAACCAGAATCGTTGTCGATCCCAGCGCATCATTGAGCTTGCGTATCAGATTGGCGATGACGCCCATGGAAATTGGATCTAGGCCGGCAAAAGGTTCGTCGTACATGATCAGCTGCGGATCCAGCGCGACCGCTCTGGCCAGAGCGACGCGTCTGGCCATGCCGCCGGAGATCTCGGCGGGCTTGAGTGAGGCAGCATTCGACAAACCAACTGCATGAAGCTTGAGGAGGACAAGATCACGAATCATCACCTCGGGCAGCGCCGTATTTTCGCGCAAGGGAAAGGCAACGTTATCGAAGACCGATAGGTCAGTGAAGAGCGCACCGTGCTGGAAAAGCATACCCATACGACGACGCATGCGATACAAGCCATCCAGGCTGAGTGAAGCCACCTCCTGACCTTCGACCATGACGCTGCCGGACTGTGGGAGCAACTGCCCACCAATCAGCCGCAACACTGTCGTCTTGCCAGAGCCTGAGCCTCCCATAATCGCAACCACTTTCCCGCGAGGAAACTGCATAGTCAAACCGGACAGAACCAGCCGGTCGCCGTAGCCGAATTGCAGATCACGAATGTCGACGAGATTGGGCACGAGTGAAGAAAAATTAGAACGGACTGGGATTGTAGTGCAAGCCAGATAATTTCCGGCCGCAATCCAGCAAGCTCGAAGAATAACATTACAAAAAACAAATGCCCGCGAGCGGGCATTTGCGGTGTGCTCGACAACAACAGCAGATCAGCGCGGTAGTACGGAAGCACCCATCAGGAACTCATCCACGGCACGAGCGCACTGCCGACCTTCGCGTATGGCCCATCCCACCAGTGACTGACCGCGGCGCATGTCACCCGCAGCAAACACCTGGGGATCGGAGGTCTGATAGCAACCCTCGCCATCGGTGGTGGCTCTAGCATTGCCACGAGCATCCTTATCGATACCAAAGGCGCTGATGATCGTGCTCACTGGCGAAACGAAGCCCATGGCCAGCAGGACCAGCTCGGCCTTGAGTTCGAACTCCGAGCCCGGGACTTCCTGCATCTTGCCATCCTTCCACTCCACGCGCGCAGCGATCAGTTTTTCAACTTTACCGTTGTTGCCTTCGAGACGCTTGGTGGCTACCGCCCAATCGCGCTCGCAGCCCTCTTCATGCGATGAAGAGGTGCGAAGCTTGGTTGGCCAATAAGGCCAGACCAAGGGTTTGTTTTCGACCTCGGGCGGCTGTGGCAGCAATTCGAACTGAATGACCGAGGCCGCGCCATGACGATTGGAAGTGCCCACACAATCCGAACCCGTGTCACCGCCACCAATCACGACCACATGCTT
>SYFN01000010.1 GCA_005800405.1 Burkholderiales bacterium | reverse complement strand
GCAATGGCTGGTTCGGCGGTTTGCTGCCCACCACAGCGTTCGCTCTGGTTGCCTACAAGGGCGACATCTACTATGGCTTGTGGTACCCGATCATTATCGCGCTGGCCACTGCTGTGATCGGTATATTGTTTGTCGCCGAGACCAAGGATAATGACGTGCACGCCCACTGATCATCTGAAAACAAGCGCACGAAACCGCCAGCGATCTGCTGGCGGTTTTTTTTCGTCGCCCACTTTGTATCGGCACTGCACCATGAGATTCGGAGGCTGTAGCTTCGATAACATCTCTTTAGGCCGATGGCCGGGTCATACCGCGAAAGGCGTGCGACCAGCCTCACGCCGGCGAAAAGTAATGGCTTTCTTGATGGTACGCATCCCGCCAGTGCAGCAAGCAGTGTAACAATCCCGGCTCTTTATGCGCGCATGCCTTTGATCGAATTTGGCGAAAATCTTTGAGAGAAACAATGAAGGGATAAAAAAACACGGAATTCCGCTATCCAAATACGTTGCACAGATCAGACATTACCAATTCATCTCCTCATTTTTGACCACTATATGAATTTTAAGAACAACAAATGCTCTATTTGACGGGAACTTTTTTCATTACATTTGTTTTTTAAAATTCAAGGAAATGCTGGATCACTTACTGATTTTTTGTCGATTTCGATCGCGGGTAAAGCAGGTTTCAGGTTTGTCATAGCTAATAAACATTTCCGCTTTTGAAAGGCACTATTGGTGTGTATCAAGCGATTCCTCGACGAGAATTTCAAACTAAAAATGAAACAAATGAATCGGCGCAACTTCAGGCCAGCACTTACAGACAAGGCCAACGGGAGACAGTATGGATATTGAGTGGCTGGAAGATTTTCTCGTGCTCTCAGATTTATTCAGTTTCACGCGTGCCGTGCAAACTCGCAATGTTACCCAATCCGCTTTCAGTCGCCGCATTCGGTCGCTGGAAGATTGGATAGGGATACCCCTGATTGACAGAGATACAGTGCTCCCTCGGCTAACCATGGCAGGACACCTGTTTCGAGCTGCGGCGCGGGAAATGGTGCGTCAGCTTCAGGAGACCCGAATCGCATTGGGCCATCGCAGCAAGGTATTTTCCGGCATCAAACTCTTCGTTGCGCATTTTTTATCGGAGCATTTTCTTCCTAACTGGATCCGAGAGATCAACGCACGCATCAGCGGACTGAAGTTCGAGATTTCTGCCGGTGAAACCTATGAGGGTATGGTCGCTCTATCGGGTGGTCGGTGTGACCTTCTCATGGTCTACCACAGCCCTACAGCACCAAGGTCGGGTGATGAAAAATCCGGCACGTCGATATCACTGGGATCCGACCGGTTGATACCGGTCTGTACAGCGAATGAAATGGGGCAACCTGCATACTCACTGTCCGATCCGGAAGTTCGGAGCCTGCCCCTGCTGACCTATCCGCCTGAAACATTTTTTGGGCGTCTGTGTAACAGACTCGTACGCTTTCGCACGTCTACGCCCCATTTAAGCGTGGTAGCGCAAAGCCCACACACACGCGTGCTGCATTCACTAGCGCTTAATGTTGCTGGCATTGCATGGCTACCGGAACGCTGCGTGCTGGACGATCTGTCATCAGGTCGGCTAATGATCGTCAGCCATGACGAAATCTGGTCCTCCTTGCTCGATATCAGACTATACGCATCGCATGAGAGGGCACGCCTTCTCCAAGTCAATCTGTGGGAAGACATCAAGGAAATTCAGGATGCTATCTCAGCGAGCGGGTAGGTAGCATCATCCTCATCAGTTCTCGTGGCCTCGGAGTTCAAAGATCCTTCGGCCTCGAGTTCATTTCGCCATCCGTCCGGGAGGAATCATGGTAAGAGTGTTTTTGAGAGTCATGGGTCAAACCTTGTTTGAACGCATCACAAAAGAACTTGCCGCACTCAATTCCGCCTTCCCTCGAACCCACTTGCATGGAAAACCAATCAACTGGCAACTGGAGAAAATCCACCCACCGTTCATTGCAGACTATCTACGACACATCTCTCAAGGGATGCCGGTGGTCTTGCTGGAAGCTGACGATACCCGAATCATTGATCACCTCTGGGTCATGAGCAATCGCGAGTTTCTCGGCATGACGGCATCGCAGAACCACCTGAATGCGCCCGCACCTTTGATTATGTTTCTGCCTGAAGATTTGCCAACGACAGAACTGCTCGAGATGCCGCCCGTGGTATCCGATTGGGTTACCCAGCCGTCCATGCATGAAACCGTCCGGCGCATATTTAGCAGTCTGAACCGCTTTCACCGTTTTCATGCCGAGGTCACCGGCGGCAAGCTGACGCTGGTCGCAGAGTCACGCATGCTTTGTTTCAGCAGCGAATCCATACAATTGACCCCCTCTAAAATCTCGGTGGCAGAACTCTTTCTTCACCACTTTGGTAGCGTCATTCCATTGGAGGAGATCCTGTTGCTGTTCAAATTATCAGGCAGATCGACTAAAGGTAGCAATATTCGCGTTACGATGTTCCAGTTGCGCTTCAAGATTGAAGGTGTCACACGCTGTCAGTTCACATTGACCAGTGCTTTTGGTGAAGGCTACGTCTTGCGGCATCCGCGTGGACCTAATTCTGGCCTCGTCTACTTTCCTCTGGAGGCAAGACAGGACGTGGCCGTCTACAACAGCTGATTCGAGGGCTCTGCTGCTTTGGCTTCAGTCTGACAAGTACTTCTCGGATCGGGCGAAGGTAGTCAGATCTTGCATACACCTTTCCCGCCGATCCGGCACAAGGTCGCGATCATCAGTCGTCAATTCCCGAGGTGATCCCGCTGGCGAACGGCTGTGCTGCTGAACTCATCCAGCCATCTTGTTTGGCAAAAGACGTTAAAATTTCGCGCTTGTTGTGACACGCCTTTGGGAAAGCGCGCCACAAACCAGCGTCCTATGGGCGTCTGACATACGTCATGCTGTTGAAAAAATTCAATCTAAATAATTTTTTGCCCTGACCGAATTATCGGATTCAGGTGTACCACTCTTCAACGGATTAGCGATGATCGAATTACGTAGAAGCGAAGACCGCGGTCTCGCTAACCTTGGTTGGCTTCACTCTCAGCACACTTTTTCTTTTGGACATTACTACGATCCTCGCCATACGGGTTTTGGACCTCTGCTCGTCATTAATGAAGACTGGGTGCAAGCTGGCAAGGGCTTCGGAAGCCACGGACACCGGGACATGGAAATCATTTCTTATGTCCTTGATGGCGAACTGGCCCACAAGGACAGCATGGGCAATGGCTCTGTCTTGCGCTATGGGGATGTGCAAAGAATGAGCGCAGGCACGGGCGTCATGCACAACGAGTTCAACCATTCGCCTCAGCAGCCGGTGCGTTTCCTGCAAATTTGGATAGAGCCCTCGATCAAGGGCATTCAACCCGGCTATGAAGAGAAGCATTTTGATGTCGCCTCAAAACAAGGACGACTGAGGCTTATTGCATCCCCCGATGGCAGCGATGGCTCGGTGACGATCCACCAGGATGCACGTCTCTACGCGTCGCTTCTGGACGCTAATGCATCAATCGCGCACCAGCTTGATCCCGGGCGCTCGGCTTACCTGCATCTGATTCGTGGAAAGCTGACCGTGAACGGCCAGCGTCTGAGCACCGGTGACGCACTGAAAATTACGGGTGAGGACCACCTCACCGCAGACCAAGCTGACGAAGCTGAACTGTTACTGTTCGATCTGCCTTATTAAGTCGCTGCAAAAAATCAGGTTGACCGGACCCGCAGCATCCGGAGTCTTGGTGGTGGCATGCGGTGGAGCCGTAAGTTGAAAATGGACACATTAATCCAGGGGTCAGAGCCCTTCGAATGCCAGAGGCCCGCAGATTACGGCATAATCCTAGCTGAGGAACGCCAATGCGGCGATCGCGACAGCCCGCGACGCCGCATTCCTTTTTGAACGCCGAACGAATCCATATCCCAATGCAGCGCGCTGAAACCGCCGATACGCCTCACTCCCTTCCCCCTCAGATCGAGCATGTCGCCAGCTGTTCGCTGCCCACAGCTTGGGCGAGCTTTCAGCTTCACGCCTTTGTGGAAAAAAATACCGGCAAAGAACATCTGGCCATGGTTCTGGGTGACGTGGGTAGTGGCGAACCGGTCTTGGCGCGACTTCATTCTGAATGCCTCACCGGGGACGCCCTCTTCAGTCAGCGCTGCGATTGCGGAGAGCAACTCGAAAACGCAATGAGGCGTATCGCAGAAGAAGGCCGTGGCGTTTTACTCTATTTGCGACAGGAGGGTCGAGGCATTGGCCTGATCAACAAAATTCGCGCTTATCAGCTTCAGGAGAGTGGTGTCGATACGGTGGAGGCAAACCACCATCTTGGTTTCGCAGACGACCTACGCAACTATGCCGTATGCAAACCAATGCTCGCTCACTTCGGCATCCGCTCGCTCAAACTGATGACCAACAACCCACGCAAGCTCGACTCGATGAAACGACTCGACATCCAAGCCGAGCGCGTGGAGCACGTCGTCACAAGCAATCCATTCAATGCCGAATATCTCGCAGCAAAGGCCAGCAAGCTTGGCCATTTGCTGACCAGCGCCAATCCGCATGCGCCTGCGGATGATGGTGTGAATTCCTGAGAACAAACCGGCGGACGACGACCCGCAGCCTTCCGCGGCTCGGTTTGACCACCAAGCCCATTGATGGTCGGCGATCAATTCTGCTGCGTCGCAATATAAGCAATGTCTAACTGAGCAAAAATTCAATTTTTTCAGGCGTAAGTGAAATTTTGCGCCGCATCACGCCCAAAAAATCGACAAACAATAATCCCCACGCGTAGTAGTGCATTACTACCCAAAGCCGAGTTGTCCGGTAAATAATCCTTAACAGTAATTCCCTAGGGATGTACATTATTCCTGCTGGGTTGCCCGAAGAAGAGAAGACCGTTTGAAGATCGGCCCGGGCCGTACTCGCAGCACCAACGTCGTTTTCACAACTATAAAACGCAAAGGAGACAACAATGTCATCACCCCAACAGCCGAAACGCCGGCAGTTTTTCAAAATTGCATCCGCTGGAACAGTTGCCACCGCCAGCGGTGGACTGTCCATGATGTTGATGCCAGAAGCTGCACTGGCAGCCGAAGTACTGGGCGCCGACGCACTCAGAACGCTGACCAAGATGGCGCGCGATATTTTCCCGCATGACCGTTTTGAAGACACGCTCTATACCAATGCGGTGAGCGGGTACGGTGAGCAGGCTAAAGCCGATGAAAAGCTGAAAAAGCTGCTGCTTGATGGCGTTGCGAAACTCAATGCCGAGGCAAACAAGAAGTTCAAGAAACCCTACGCACAGGTTGAAAAAGAAGCGGATCGCGTGTCCATCCTCAAGGGCATGGAAAAGGCCAAATCCGAGTTCTTCGCCAAGCTGCGCGGCGATCTGGTCGTCAGCCTTTACAACCAGCCAGCCGTGTGGGCGAAGCTGGGTTATGAGGGCCCCTCGGCCGACAAGGGTGGCTACATCAATCGTGGCTTCAATGACCAAACTTGGATGGATCGCGCGTAATTCGCATTCCTGAACCGACCGACAAAAACACAAAGGTAATAGGAGACAAGTATGGCTTCCAAAAAATTTGACCTCACAGACGAGGTAGTCGTCATTATCGGCTCGGGTGCCGGTGGCGGCACGCGGGGCAATGAGCTCGCACAAAAAGGTATTGACGTGGTTATTCTCGAGGCAGGCAAGCGCCACGAGATCAACGATTTTGAAAATGATGAATGGCCCATGTTCAGCAAAATTTCATGGCTGGACAAGCGGACCACCTCGGGCTCCTGGCGTGTCGCGCAAGACTTCCCTGGCCTGCCTTCATGGATCGTCAAAGCGGTCGGTGGCTCGACCGTTCACTGGGCTGGCGCATCGCTGCGTTTCCAGGAGCATGAGTTCAAAACTAAAACGGTCTACGGTACGGTCGCAGGTGCCAACCTGCTCGACTGGCCCATCACACTCAAAGACCTTGAGCCGTACTATACGCGGGCCGAAGACAAGATGGGTACGACCGGTACCAACGGTATCCCTCGCCTGCCAGGTAACAACAACTACAAGGTGCTCGCCGCTGGCGCGAAAAAGGTCGGCTACAAGAAATTCCATACCGGGAATATGTCGATCAACTCGCAGCCTCGCGATGGTCGCAGTTCCTGCCAGCAGATTGGCTT
>SYFN01000009.1 GCA_005800405.1 Burkholderiales bacterium | reverse complement strand
GCTGGAAGTGATGGACGTCATTGCACCGCTGGTGCCACTCGGTTATGCCGCGGGTCGCATCGGCAATTTCATCAATGCCGAACTCCCCGGCCGCGCCGCCGATCCCGCACTACCGTGGGCCATGGTGTGGCCCAATGTCGATCCACTAGCGCTGCCACGTCATCCCTCGCCGCTGTATCAGGCCGCCATCGATGGTGTGTTGTTGTTCATTGTTTTGTGGCCGTATGCACGCAAGCCCCGACCCTACATGGCTGTCAGTGGTGTGTTCGCGGCGGGGTATGGGATCGCGCGCTTTTTTACCGAGTATTTTCGTATGCCCGACTATGAAGTCAGCATTGCCGGCTGGGCTCTCTCGGCAGGACAGATGCTGTCGCTACCCATGATCGTGCTAGGTATTGTCCTGCTTGTGATCGCTTATAAAAAAAAGAGTGAGCCTCTGTCATGAATGCCAACCTCTATGCACTGTTTCGTTCACGCTTTCCGCAAGATCTCGATGATTGCTGGCTCGAGACGGACGATGCGAAGTACTACAGCTGGCGCGATCTCGAGCGCGGCACCGCAAAAATAGCCAACCTGTTTGCTAGCCTTCAGCTACCCCTTGGGTCACGAATCGCGGCGCAAGTTGAAAAATCGCCCGAAGCCTTAATGCTCTACTTGGCCACGGTGCGCGCTGGCTTTGTCTATCTGCCGCTGAATACTGCGTATCGCGCATCGGAGATGGAATATTTCATTGGAAATGCCACACTGGCCGTCGTGGTCTGCTCCCCGATAAATTTTGGCTGGATAACGCAAATCGCTTTTCGTGCAGGCACCCGTCATGTATTCACGCTTGATGAGCCACAGCAAGGACGAAATAGCGGCACCCTGCTCTCGCGAGCTGTGCATCATGCCGATCATTTCGATACCGTGCATCGCGATCCGGATGACCTCGCAGCCATTCTGTACACCTCCGGCACCACCGGACGCAGTAAAGGGGCAATGCTGAGTCATGACAATCTGGCCTCAAATATTCATGTGCTGCAGGAGGCATGGCATTGGCAACTGGGTGATGTACTACTGCATGCGCTGCCGCTATTTCATATTCATGGTCTCTTTGTCGCTGCGCATGGCGCGCTAATGAACGGCAGCAAAACAATTTTTCTGTCGAAGTTCGATAGCGAAAGTGTAATGAGGCATTTTCCCCGAGCCACCGTATTCATGGGTGTACCCACCTACTACGTGCGACTTCTGTCCGACCCCAATCTGAGTCATGAGGTGTGTAAAAACATTCGTTTATTTGTCTCGGGATCAGCCCCCTTGCTGACCGAAACCTTTGAGAACTTCATTGAAAAAACGGGGCACACCATCCTTGAGCGGTATGGCATGAGTGAAACTGCGATACTAACCTCGAACCCATATCAAGGGCCACGCAAGGCAGGTACGGTCGGGCCTGCTTTACCCGGAGTATCGGTACGTGTGATGAATCAAGACAATCAGATCTGCGGTATCGACGAGATCGGCGACATTCAGGTCAGAGGCCCCAACATCTTCAAAGGCTATTGGCAGATGCCAGAAAAAACGGCCGAAGAATTTACTGAGGATGCTTACTTCAAAACCGGCGACGTCGGGCAATTCGATTCAGACGGATATTTGTCGATCGTCGGGCGCAGCAAGGACTTGATCATTTCAGGTGGCTACAACGTCTATCCGAAAGAAATCGAATCTGTTATTGATGAGATGCCAAGCGTGCTCGAATCAGCGGTGATAGGTGTACCGCATGCTGACTTTGGTGAAGCCGTAATTGCGGTCGTAGTCATGCGCGATGACGCGACGCTGTCGGAAGCAGCACTCATTGATACCCTGAAAACCCGAATCGCTAATTTCAAAGTACCCAAGCGTGTGCATTTTGTCGCTGAGTTACCGCGCAATACGATGGGCAAGGTACAAAAAAATATGCTGCGTGAACAGCTAGGGAAGTGCTGATTTGATAACGCCGGAAAATTTTTTTCTGAATTAATTACGGGAGACTCTCGATTTTGCAGCGCCTCGCGTTGCACAGCTACGCTGGCTCGCCATTCAATGGGAGCCTACTCAGCATCTCCTTGAGCGAGCGCCGAATTCCGGAGGCTTTTTGTTATAGCCGAGAAAAACATTACCGAAAAGCCTTGTACAGCATGTAACCGGCGAGCAGATAGAGCACGCCCGCAAATACTTTTTTCAGACTCTTCACTGGTAATGCGTGTGCCACCTTGGCCCCCATCGGTGCGGTGAATACGCTGGCCACCGAAATCACCAGCAACGCCGGCAGATAAATAAATCCCAGCGATCCTGTTGGCATGCCCGGTTCCTGCAAACCAAAGTAGATGTTCGATAGCGTGCCAGCCAGCGCAATCGGAAATCCCAGTGCAGCACTGGTCGCCACTGCATTGTGTATCTTCACATTACACCAGGTCATGAAGGGCACGGAGATGAAGCCGCCACCCGCACCCACGAGCCCCGACAAAACGCCAATCGCGGAACCTGCTCCAAGCATGCCGGGCGCTTTGGGTAATTCACGCGTTGGCGATGGCTTCTTATCGAGCAGCATCTGCGTTGCCGAAAAACCGACAAACAACGCAAAAAATAGTGCGAGTGCAGACGAGTCGAGCTGTGCACCAACCCACGGTCCGATCCATGAACCAATCAATATACCCGGAGCCAGCAGCCTCACGATAGGCCAGACGACGGCACCATGTCTGTGATGCGCACGCACCGAAGACAGCGAGGTAAACATGATGGTGGACAGGGAGGTCGCAATCGCGACATGCACCACGATTTCGCGTGGAAAACCCTGAGCCGATAAAAGCATGGTGATGAAGGGCACCATCAACATGCCGCCACCGATACCGAGCAAACCCGCTGCAAAGCCTGTAAATGTGCCGAGCACCAGGAAGGAAATGATCTGAATGAAATCCATGCCTACTTTCTTTTTTATTTTTATCGATGTAGAAAGATGCTGAAAAAATCTGTTTTTTTATAACGCGCCTGGACAACTATGCTACGACGTGGCCCGAAAAGTCAAAGGTGGGACATTAATTTTCAGGCATAAATTTGACAGCGTTACTCCATCAGCGCCTTCTTTACTTTCGCAATTTTTCCAACTATGTGACGCCACTCCTGCGCGGTGACGGGCGTGATCGACAGCCGATTGCCACGTCGCAAAACCAGCATATCAGCCAACTCGCCTTGTGCACGCAGCTCGGGCAAGCCAATCAGTGGTATTTTTTTCAGTGCACGCACATCGACCAATAACCAGCGCGGATTGTCCAGGCTGGATTTGGGATCATGGTACGGGCTATTGCGATCAAATTGGGTAGGATCGGGGTAGCAGGTGCTGGCCACTTCCGCAATACCCGCGATGCCCGGTTCAGCACAACCGGAGTGATAAAACAAGACTCCGTCACCGATCTGCATCTGATCACGCATGAAGTTGCGCGCCTGATAGTTGCGCACGCCTGTCCATGCGACAGTTTGGTCCTTGGCCGCCAGCGCATCGTCAATGCTGGTCTCGTCGGGCTCGGATTTCATTAACCAGTAGCGCATGGTATTTTTGAGTAGAGGCACGCGTTGCAAGACGTCGTCGGAAATCTACGGAACCGGTGCCTGTTGCAAGGCAGACGTTTGAATTACATCGAAAATTTTTGGAACTGAGGATAAGATCGAGCCCCAGCCAAACATAAAAAAAGCGGCTGCATCCAATGCAACCGCCCAAAATAAAGTCCCGCCTGTGCCGCTGCGCCGGCATCCTGAACCAAAGCGGTTCAAGTTGGCCACAGTAGTTCAATATTGGGATCGTCGGACTAGCGACGTTCACGCCGACTGAACGAATCCCGCAGCCTATGCTAGTGAATGGTTCAAGGAATATATGGCAAACGCGAACACGGCAGGAGAGTTGAGTCTACCTGAAACGGAGAGTGTGTCAAAGCGTTTAATGCGCGATGATGCATCGCACAGGATGTTGTTGAAGGTAAAAATCCTGCGCCTCAGAACAACCGCTCCTGTGGGGCAAGCGCCGTATCCAGAACCGCGTGCATGGCGTTGATCTTCTGACGCATATCCGAGACTGACATGGATGCAAAAGGCCCTTCTACCGAGCGCGAGCCGAGGTAATCAGCGGCCATGCCCAGAGCTACCATCACCGCAATGCGGTCGATACCTTTGACTTTTCCGCTATCGCGGATAGCACACATGCGCTCGTCAAGGTAAGCGACCGCTTGCTTAAGCGCCAGCTCCTCACCTTCCTTGCAGGCGAGCCGGTACGACTGGCCCATGATCGTGACATCAAGCGTGGTCATGCTGTTTCCTCACCCTCTCGATTCGCCGGAATCGTCTGCAGCAAAGCGCTGACCCGCTCGTGGGCTTCTTTCATGCGCGATGCCATCCGAGCGTTTTCATCGGCAAGCGCAGCCATTTCGGTGCGCAAACTCGCATTCTCGCGGCGCAATGCCTGCGCGAGTTCGGACAGTTGACCGATTTTTTCCAGCAGTTTATCGAATTCGGAAATCATGGCGGCACTATAGTCGCGCGAGAGAATTTACGTCAATACATTCAGGGACTTGTCGCAGCATCTTCACATTTTGCGCGAGTTTTGCAGGCGCATCGCATGCAAAAATATAAATTTAGCAACAGAAGCGCTCGCTGCAATAAACCAAACCGTTACCCGACGGTCATGGGCGGACCCAGCGCGAAAGAGATAAGCCGGATATTCGCCGAGATATCAACGTCGCTAGCCCAGGGCCATGTTGTCGTTCGGCGCATCCAGATCCCACAGCACGCCATCGACGGTAATCAAAGCGCAACAGATACGCACCCTGGAAAACAACAAACGGCAGGCCTGCCGATACCGTTCGAGTTGAAACCGATAATCTGCATGCTGAAATTCAAAATAGTTGCGTTTGTAATCAAGAATCCACAAAGCATCGTCAAACATCACCACGCGATCAAGCCTAATCAGTTCGCCATCGTGGATCAGCTCCATCTCATTACGTGCAAATACGAAACAGTCGGGATCGAAAAATTTTTCAAGTGCTTTCGATGTTAATATCTGCTTTGCCTGTTCGCGTACAACTGCTGACTGTTGCATGCTGCATCCCAGCCATTGCGCAACCATTCGAGTAGCGGGTATCTGCACAGGCCAGACCTCAGTTTCGGTGAGGCGCTCCATCAACAAATGCAGCAAACTACCCTCACGCGTGAACTCGGCATCTTCCGTGCCTGCTTTTCGCTCCACAGGAGGCAGCAGCGGAGGATCGAACATGTCAAGTACGAATGTCTGATTCGTCGCCAGGCTTTGCTTTGTGATGACGTCCGGTGTCACCTCGTCTGCGTGGAGCAATTTTTCGTACCAGCTGCCGGCAACGATGCCAGCTTCGGTTTTACCAGAATGCACGCCACTAAGTACCAATATCGTCTTTGCACGTGTGGCGGCCACGTAGAGCAAATTCCAGTTTTCCTGTTGACGAAAATGCTCTTCTTGCGCGAACAGTGATTCGCGCGCCCAACCTCGCGCTGCGCTCTTGCCAAATACCGAAAAATGCGTAGGTGCCAGAGCATCTTGAGGCCACTCACAAAGAACTCCCAGATGATCACGATTGCTTTCGCTTTGATTTGCTCCCATGAGCACAACGACATCAGCCTCCAGCCCTTTGGCACCGTGAATTGTCATGACACGCACGGCCTGCGCAGAGACATCAATATCCGCCTCATTGGGTGCCTCCTGATCACTGGCCCGTTTCAAGCGGCGCAGCGTCTCAATAAAGCGCGAAATACTCGGGTAGCGACCCGCATCAACTTCCAAAGACAGCGCAATAAAGGCGTCCAGATTGCCAATCACTTGTGCGCGCATCGACGCCGGCAAAGTACTCGTGTAGCGCTGCGCAAGCTGACCCTGATACATGATCTTGTCCAGCAAATCATGTACGGGCAAACTCGCCGAGGCATGCTGCCAATCGCGCAGCAGCGGCACGATGCGATGCAATGAAAAAGAGAGCACGTTGGGTGCTGATGACGTGCAATCCGCCCCCATCGTTTGTGAGTGAGGGACACTTTCGTACAAAGACGACAGACGCTGCCACCAGCTACCCTCACCCGCCCGCGCAAGCAAAATCAGATCTTCATCAGACGCACCACCAATGGGTGACTTGAGTACTTGTGCGAGCGCCAGATTATCCAAGGCCATGGTCAGCCAGCGCAGCAGAGCGATAATGTCGGTGACCTCAATTGCATCCAGCAAGCCGCCACCACGACTCGATACGAAAGGAATACCGGCATCACGCAAACCACGCTCGTAGGCAATCAGATGCGTGCGACTTCGCACCAGTATCATCATATCGGACCAAGAGCGTACGCTGCCATCAGGCTGTGTGCGCGCCTGCTGCAAGGCGCAGCCCACGATAAAACCTTCCTGCTGGCGGCGCAAATCATCGTCTTCCGTTGGAAACACCTGCAGCGGATCGCGCAAGGTAAAACCTTCCGTAACGCTTTCCAGAGCAGGCACGTCGGCGCGTATCAGGGGCAGTCGCCATACCGTCCCCTCGCTCGACGACCGAGTGGCCTGGTTCTGGTATAGACAATTCCCCTGCATCGCCTGATTCAGTACGGCGACAATATTTTTTCCGTTGCGGTAGGTGAGATTGGTCCTCAGATCCGCCGCACCTTGTGAACGCAGCAGCGCGCGTGCTGATTCAAACACACGGGGCTCGGCACGGCGGAAGCGATAAATTGATTGTTTGGGATCACCGACGATGAAGACAGTGGGACGCTGATAGTCCTCACCATAGGCATACAGCCAGGCGCGTACGATCTGCCACTGTAGAGGATTGGTATCCTGAAACTCATCAATGAGAATATGGCGGTAGCGCGCATCCATACGCGAGTGCAGGTAGTCAGCATGATCACTGCGGGTCAATAGCCGCCATGCATGCCACTCCAGGTCGGAAAAATCCAGCATGCGACGGTCAGCCTTGATCGCCTGGTAGTGCTCGAGACAGGCATTGCCTATTTTTGTAATGGCTTCATTCAGGCGAATAACCAGCCTGTCCTGACTGCGTTTTTTCAGTGTCACCAGCACGTCAGCGAGCGCTTTCCATTCGCTTTGCAAGAACGCACCTTGCTCCTCGGTCATCACCTGACGCATCGCTTGTGTGATGGTCGGCGAGCGCGGCTGGTCTTTTGCTGTCAGCAAGATCGCTGAAATCGATTGAAACGCAGCGACACTGGCACCCGCACTCATCGCTTGCTCCAGTGCCGATGCAATCTGCTGTTGTGTAGTCGTACCCTTGCCAAGACAAGAGGCAACGTGCAGCAAACGATTCTGCAATGGCTGATCATCCCAGAGCGTGAGTCGCGCATCACGCGAACTATCCTCACCACACAATTGACGTAGCCCATCCAGCGGATCACCAGCATCACTCGCCACCCACCACTCTGCTCGCTTGTCGATAAAGGCATCGATCATCTCCTTGCCAGACCAGTCACCGGCAAGCTCATAGATCGTCATCAGCGCCTCTCGCAAACCTGCATTGGACGGATCGTTGAGCGACTTCATCAGACGCAGCCAAGCCTCGTCGCGTAGCTCAGTGGCGTTCTCGACCAGCGCAAAGCTGTGTGGCACCCCCGAGGAAAGCGGTGCGATCTGCAGCAATCGCATAAACCAGCTGTGGAAAGTATCGACGGCAAGCGCCTGCGGACTGGACAAAACGCCTGCATACAAAGCACGCGCCAGCATGATTTTTTCACGCGCCTCAGTCTCGCTCAGGCCGCGCTCATACAAGAGTTCGACGACCCTCGCATCACTCGCCAGTGCCAACTCATGCAAAAGACGGAGCAAGCGCTCGCGCATTTCTTGCGCTGCCTTGCGCGTAAACGTGATGGCGAGCAATTCCTCCGGCTTGGCACCTGCGAGCAAGAGACGCAAGAGACGCGAGACCAATAACCAGGTTTTACCGCTACCGGCACATGCCTCCACCAATACCGAGCGCGCAGGATCGCAGGCAAGTCTGATGAAGGTATCGGCATCGACGAACTGCGCGTCTGCAAGAAAATCCTGCCCCAAGATCATCACCACACTCCCTTGCGGCAGAGTCCGCGGGCATCACACCAGTCGCAGTTTTTCTGTGTGCCAGAGGCAGGCAAGCTGGCCCCCTCCGAGATCGCCTGCCAATTGGCGATGATTTGTGACTGCAAACTATCTCGCCAGGTCGCGTAATTGTCCGCTGAGGCCAGCGCCGGCTTCTCATCATCGATGGCAACATACGCGGCAGCAGCGGGCGGCGGATCCAGCAGCAAACCATAAAAGGGGAGCTGATGATCTTCCATTGTCTTGAGACGATTATTGAGCTTGTCTTTTTTTGCGCTTTTGTAATCCAGAACCAAACGCTGACCATTCTTGCGAACATCAATGCGATCAATTTGACCAACGATCTTGACCGAACCCCCATCCCACGATAACAAACGCTCCTGCCACTGCTCACCAAAACCGAATTGCCAACCCTCTGCTTCATGGGTATTCGCCCACGCGACATACGCGCTCATGATTTTTCCCCAGCGAGATCGGTAGCCGAGTGCCGCTGGATTTTTTTGCAGAATTTGAGTGAAGATGGCTTCGCTGATGCTGGCCATGCAAGCCTCACGCTCATGTACAGGTACGCTTTGCTCGCGCACAGTGTCGTGGTAGCGCTTGAGTAGCTGATGCAACCATTCGCCGTAATCTCTCTTTTGTGGCAATTCACTTAACTCAACCGTAGCGGACAACTTGAGCATTCGGTACGCAAAAAACTGATAAGGGCAAACAACAAGACTGTTGTAACCGCTGGCAGACAAACGTTCTGGTATCAAAGCGGGCGCAGCGGGTCGTGGCATTTGTGAGGGCACCGCGTTGAGTCGTTTTTGTGGCAGACGGGGCGAGTGACGTGGCAGCTTGGGGCATGTGGCACTGTCGAGCATCAGGTCGAGTCGCTGCAGCCACGGGCTCGGCATATTCATTTCACTGCCTCGCCAGCCTTGCCAGGACAGCACGACCTCGGGACAGCTGATCAGCAAACCGGTCAATTCACGCAGCTGCTGGCGCTGGCGGCTTTCGCGCGTTGCCAGGCCAAGCTCGCGGCGCACCGCGTTTGCAAAAAACAAGGTCTCGGTCGGACGCGACGGCAGATGGTCACTGTCAGCCCCGAGCACGATGGCAGCATCGAATTCACGCAAGGACGTACCATTCAAGGGCACCATCATGACGCGCTGATCAACGCGCGGCGCAACGAAAACGGTCTGCTCCATCTGCAAATCCACCAGCGCGCGCCACTCGGCGAGCAAAAAACGGTGCTCGAGCTGCTCACTCTCGGCACGAATCTGACCAAGCAGCGCGACGACCTGCGCACCAGCGATGTCCTCAGTCATGGCGGATGCCATACCCAGTGCATCGAATGCTCCCAAGGTCGCATCAGCCCACTCAATCAGGGTCTTGCGGCCGCTGCAGCCTTGCACCTCGCGCGCGATCGCCTCCACCAGTGAACTCGCCCGCGGAAAAGGGGTCACGGCGGTCAGTATGAGCGACCAGCCAGCACTAATCCCGCCAGCCAGCAGCGCCTGCTCGATATCAGCGCGCTGCTCTGCTACTTGCTGGTCATCGTCAAAAAGGAAAGGCGATTTCAGAAAATCGAGCAAGGCCACGACCTCGCCCCCAGACGCTGCCAACGCCAGCCATGCATGAAGCACTGCTGCAGCGCGGGTGGTGGAAAGCTTCCATCCGGTTTCGTCCGATACCACCACCTGCGCGCGCTCAAGCAAGGCGCGTACACGGCGAGCGACAACCCGGTCTTGAGGAATGAGTGCGATGCGTTGCTTGCCGTTGTTCAGCCAGTCGATGATAGTTTGCGCTGCGCGCTGCGCTTCGTCTTCCATGCCCCCAGCTTCATACAAGGCAATACCGGTCGGTGTCTCGACTGCGCTCAATGAGGTCGGCGTCTGCATACCGTCGTCCATCAACTCGGGCCATGCAGCGCGATAGACCGCAACCGATATCGATTGCGACCAGTCAAGGATCATCAGATGTACCGGATGGCGCACTGCATAGGCATTGAGAAAACTCTCTTCGAGGACATTGGGCTGCGCGGGTGCGCACCAGTACACAGGCAGCGTCGCCTCGGACGCTGCGCGCTGCATCGCTGCGTATCGTCGGATGCCGGGATCACGTGCGTCGCGCTCTGCATGGCAGATATTCCAAACCAATCGCGCCTCATCAGACAATAAGGCTGCGGCACGCGGCGATAGCTGAGAGAGCGCAGCGCGCCAGCGATCCTCCACCACCTGGGGTTGCGCAAGGGCTGCGGGCAATAGCGCTTCAGTCAGTTCGTCGCAGATGGTCAGCAATGTCTGCGCAAGCGGCATCAGATCGGTATTTCTTCGTGCAGCAAAGAGTTTTTTGAGCCATGGCAGCTCGCGCAAGGATGCATAAAGCGACATCAGGCGCTCGCCTGAAGACGCCACCCCCTGCCCGCCGATCTCGGGCGGATACTGCGACAGCCATGAGGCAAGGGTCCGGATGCGCGGCGGAATGAAGGAAGGCCCAAGCCGATCCGAGAGGGCTCTTCTGAGCAAGGCTGCATGATGCCAGGCCGGCACCAGCACCAATGCCCACGACAAATCGGGATTCGCCGTTGTGGGCCCGGCATCGTCCACCAGATAGTGCGCGACTTGCGGCCAGAATCCGGGGCCTGGGGGTATGGGGCGCGTTCTCGGCGTCATGCTTAAGGTGGGATCGGGAAGATGCGGAAAGGAATTGAAACGCATTGTATGCGACCGCTCAATCGGCGGATGCTTCCTGCGAGCAGGCTTTCGGGCACACGTTCGCGAAAATCGGTTATGATACAAAATACTTCCGCCCAAGCATTTTCTGCTTCAAATCCACACATTGATTGAGCTCGGCATCCGCAGGGTGCGCGCAGCAGGCCAGAATAATCTCAGGCTGGATAATAAAGAAGCAACAAGGCAGTGATAGCAAGCCCGGCAAGGCACACGCCAAACCAGCGAGAACGTCACCAATTAAAGCTACGAAACTCCCTCTCACTGAGGACACCATGAGTGAAAACATAAAACACATTTCCGACAGCTCCTTCGAAGCCGACGTGCTCAAATCCGACAAGCCCGTACTCGTCGATTTCTGGGCAGAGTGGTGCGTTCCCTGCAAGATGATTGCGCCTATTCTTGAAGAAGTCGCCAAGGAATACGATGGCAAGATCCAGATCGCTAAAATGGACGTGGACTCGAATCAGGCAGTGCCCGCCAAATTTGGCATACGCGGCATTCCCACTTTGATCCTGTTCAAGAACGGCGTACCGGCAGCGCAGAAAGTCGGCGCACTGGCTAAAGGTCAGCTGACTTCCTTCATTGACAGCAATATCTGATCGACGTCATTCCCGACTGCGGCGCATCCGTGACGCAGTCTTTTCCTTCCAATTCCACCGTCGTATCCTCCCCCACCTGACAATTTCCCGACCCGGGACCTGACCATATGCATCTATCTGAACTAAAGGCACTCCACGTTTCCGCCCTACTGGAAATGGCCATCGGCCTCGACATTGACAACGCGGCCCGTCTGCGCAAACAGGAACTCATGTTCGCCATCCTGAAAAAACGCGCGAAATCCGGCGAACAAATTTTCGGCGATGGTGTGCTCGAAGTATTGCCCGACGGCTTCGGCTTCCTGC
>SYFN01000123.1 GCA_005800405.1 Burkholderiales bacterium | reverse complement strand
TGACCGCGCTGGTGGTGGTGGACGCTGCATCCCAACGCTGACACCGCTTCTCAAGGTCTCTCTTTGCGGACAGGCGGCTGATTTACAATACGCACCGGCGACGGATCCGCCCAACATCAGAAGCATTTTCAGGATCCGTCATAGCGCCGCGTGCGTCGCTGCCCCGACAAGGACTGCCCATTGACCCAAACCCCGCTTGCAGTTGATCTAGACGGTACGCTCATTCTGACCGATACCCTGCATGAATCTGCAGTGCGGGCTTTGCGCGCACGTCCGTTGTCGGTACTCCAAATACCCCTCTGGCTGGCCCATGGCAAAGCAGCGCTGAAGCAGCGCCTCTCTACACTGACTGACTTCGATGCATCGTCATTGCCTTATAACGAGCCCTTGCTTGAATGGCTTCGCGCCCAACATGCGCAAGGGCGCAAACTTATCCTGTGTACGGCTGCTGACACATCAATAGCGCAGGCCGTGGCTGAGCACATCGGTGTTTTCGATGACGTTATGGCCAGTGATGGCCACCACAACCTAAGTGCCGAAAACAAGGGCGCCGCACTGGAAGCGCGCTTTGGTCGTGACGGTTTTGATTACGCGGGGAATTCCGCAGCCGATGTGCCTGTCTGGCAGCGCGCGCGGCGAGCGATTGTCGTGAATGCTTCTGCATCGGTACAGCAGCAGGCACGCGCTGTGGCTGACGTCGAGCACGTGTTTGCTGCCAATAGCGTTGGGCTTGCAGAAATTGGCCGGGTTTTGCGGCTGCATCAGTGGACGAAAAATCTGCTGCTCCTCATCACTCCTATGGCCGCGCATATCGTGCCCGATGCGGGCATGGCCAGCTCTTTGATACTGGCCTTTCTGGCATTCTGTTTTTGTGCATCGGCGGTGTACGTCGCGAACGACCTGTTCGACCTCGACAGTGATCGTCATCATCCCAGAAAAAAATTCCGACCCTTTGCTTCAGGCCGCGTGAGCGTCCATCTGGGGGTATTGCTTATTCCAGTCCTGCTCTTACTGGCACTCTTGCTTGCACTTCAGGTAGGCCCGAATTTCACTGCATGGCTGGCGTTTTATTTTGTGCTGACATGTGCTTACTCCTGGGGACTCAAGCGTCTGATTATTGCGGACTGTCTTGTGTTGGCCATGCTGTACTCGGTACGCATCATTGCCGGCGCGGCAGCTGCGGGTATTCCGATGTCGTTCTGGCTGCTCGCCTTTTCGGTTTCCCTTTTTCTTTCGCTGGCTTTCGTCAAACGCTATGCCGAACTTATTGTGCAGGCACAGATGGGTCACGAGAAAGCGCATGGCCGAGGCTACCTCACCACTGATGCATCTCTTGTGCAAACCCTCGGCATGTCTGCAGGCTATGCCGCAGTGCTGGTGCTGGCGTTCTATCTCAATAGCGATGCAGTGGTGAAACTTTATCGCTCACCGGAATTCATGTGGGCGTCGGTGCCTGTAATGTTTTTCTGGATCAGCTGGGTGTGGATGAAAGCGCATCGCGGACAAATGCACGACGATCCGCTGATTTTTGCGCTCAGAGACAGGGCCAGTCTGATCGCCGGTCTCGCCTTTACTGCGGTACTGGCCGTAGGCTCAAGAGGCTGGCAGTGGTGAAGGTGCATTCCTGGGGGCGCCTGGGAGATGTTGACCATCAGATGATCCCGCTGTCCGACCGACATCGCATAGCACCACAATTGCGGTGTGAAGCGGCTGGCCTCGCTTTTGGCATGGGCCGCAGCTATGGCGATGTCTGCCTCAATCCCGGTGGCGTGTTATGGAACACCACGACGCTCGACCGCTTCATCCGATTTGATGAAACAACCGGTCAGCTGCAATGTGAAGCGGGATTGTTACTGCGCGATGTACAGCGATTGATCATCCCGCGTGGCTGGATGTTGCCGGTAGTACCGGGCACGCAGCTAGCCACTGTGGGGGGTGCTGTGGCCAATGATGTGCACGGCAAGAACCATCATGTGGCGGGCAGCTTTGGTGATCACGTCATTGAGATCGTGCTCATGCGTACCGATGGCGGTCGTAGTGTGCTTCACCCGGGGCATGCACGCTTTGCGGCTACCATCGGCGGTCTGGGTCTGACAGGTGTGATGACCGAGCTCACGCTGCAACTCAAACGCATACAGGGTCCCTGGCTGCATGTGGAAACACAGGCTTATCAAAATCTGGCGACATTTTTTGATCTGGCCGATGCCGCCGAAGCCGACTGGGAACACACGGTGTCATGGATTGATTGTGTTGCAGGCAGCGGCCGGGGTATTTTCATGCGGGCCAATCATGCGGATGTACAAAAGACAGCACCCAAGCCCAGTCGTCAGTGGCGCATGTCTTTCGTGCCACCTGTCTCGCTCGTGAATACACTCACACTCAAGCCTGTCAATCAGTTGTATTACCAGCTGAAAAAAAAGCAGTCAACAGCATTGCAGTACTACGAAGATTTTTTTCATCCACTCGATCATCTGCTGGAGTGGAATCGCATGTATGGCCCACGCGGATTTTTCCAGTATCAATGCGTATTGCCGCGCGCGCAGGGGCGCGAAGGTGTGCAGGCGATGCTGACCCACATTTCGCGTGCAGGAGAGGGTTCATTCCTGGCCGTCCTGAAAACCTTTGGCGAACGCCCATCGGTCGGCATGCTGAGCTTTGCTCAGCCTGGCGTCACGCTCGCACTAGACTTTATCAATCAGGGTGAAAGAACACGGAAATTGCTTGCATCTCTTGATGACATTGTGCGTGATGCACGCGGCCGACTGTATCCGGCCAAGGATGCGCGCATGCCACGGGAGCTGTTTGAGGCAGGTTATCCTCGCTTGCAGGAATTTTTATCGCATCGCGATCCCGGCATCAGCTCGGCGATGTCGCGACGATTAATGGGAAGCTGACATGGGCAGACAAAGAATCATCATCATCGGCGCGACATCAGCGTTGGCACAGCACTGCGCTCGTCTTTGGGCGCAGCAGCCAACTGATTTTGTGCTGGTGGGTCGTGATCATGAGCGTCTCGAGGGTGTCGTCGCAGACTTGCGGGTGCGCAGCCCGCAGTCATCTGCACAATCTGTCGTCATGGATTTTTCCGATCCCATCGCTATTGCCGCGCTGGCCATGCAGACGGCAGCTGAAAGTCATATCGATATCGTGCTGATCGCGCACGGCAATCTGCCGGTGCAGTCCGATTGTCAGCGAGATGTGACCCAGACTCGGCAGGCGCTGGAGATCAATGGCTTGTCGCCAGTACTATTTGCCGAAGCTTTCGCCGGCCAGATGGAGCATTCGGGTAGTGGCACGCTGGCGATCATAGGGTCTGTCGCTGGCGATCGTGGCCGCAAAACCAATTATGTGTATGGCGCTGCCAAGGGTCTGATTGATCGTTATGCTCAAGGATTGCAGCATCGCTTTGCTGGCACGCGAGTAAAAATCGTCCTGATCAAGCTGGGCCCTACGGCAACACCGATGACCGCGCATTTGCCGCCACGCGGGTTGGCTTCAGCCGAGGCCGTTGCCCATCGTATTGTGACGGCAGTGGAGGCGGGTCAGTCAGTCGTCTATGCGCCGGCACGCTGGTGGCTCATCATGATGATCATTCGTCATTTGCCACGCGTTGTTTTCAATCGTCTGAATATTTGAATGAATAACCAGAAAATCATCCTGCCGGGTGGCGCCGGTCTCGTTGGGCAGAATCTCGTTGCGCGTCTCAAGGCGAAGGGCTATACCAATATTGTCGTCCTAGACAAGCATGCGGCCAATGTCGAGGTGCTGCGTCGCATGCATCCTGAAGTGCTGACCGAGTGCATGGATCTGTCCGAACCCGGGACCTGGCAGTCGCACTTTTCGCAAGCAGGAACTGTTGTAATGCTGCAGGCGCAGATCGGGGGCATCGATTATGCAGAATTCGAGCGTAACAATCTCGCCTCCACCCGGCTGATACTTGATGCTATTCGTGCCGGCCGAGTGGATCAACTGGTACACATCAGCTCATCCGTGGTCGAATCGGTGGCTGATGACTTTTACACTCAAACCAAAAAAGTGCAAGAGCGCATGGTACTCGATAGCGGTATGGCCTGTCCCGTACTGCGGCCTACACTGATGTTTGGCTGGTTCGATCGCAAGCACCTCGGTTGGCTGTCGCGGTTCATGCAGAAAGTGCCTGTTTTTCCTATTCCGGGTCATGGCCGGTATCTACGTCAACCGTTGTATGTGGGTGACTTTTGCAACATCATCATCAGCTGCATAGAGCACCGAATCACTGATGGTGTCTTTAATATTTCGGGACACGAGAAGGTGGATTACATCGATATCATTCGCGAGATCAAGCGTGCGACGCTAGCCAGTGCTGCCATTGTAAAAATTCCTTATGGTCTGTTTCATGGACTGTTGTGGCTGTGGGCCTTGTTTGACCGTAACCCGCCATTTACTACGCAGCAGCTGGCTGCGCTTGTCGCCAAAGATGAATTCGAAGCCATCGACTGGCCGGGCAAGTTTGGCGTCCGCTGTACGCCGTTTGCCGAAGCGATGGAAGAGACCTTCCGTCATCCTGTGTACAGCAAGGTTGTTTTGGAGTTTTGATCATGGGTGAACGTATTGCCGTGCTCGGTGCTGGCCCCATGGGGTTGGCTGTCGCCTATCAGCTGGCCCGTGATGGCCACGAGCCTGTGGTCTTCGAGGCAGATGATCGCGTGGGTGGCATGACTGCTTGCTTTGACTTTTCCGGTCTGGCGATCGAACGTTATTACCATTTCCACTGCACCTCGGACACGGCCTTTCTGAAAGTGCTGGAGGAGCTCGACATCGCCCATCACATGCGCTGGGTTGAGACCAAAATGGGTTACTGGTATCAGGATCGCATGCAGGCTTGGGGCAATCCGGTAGCGCTGCTGCGTTTTCGGGGACTCAGCCTAGTGGCCAAGGTCCGCTACGGTTTGCATGCCTTCCTGTCGATCAAACGTAATGACTGGCAGCCGCTGGACAAAGTCGAAGCGACTGGCTGGATTCGTCGCTGGGTGGGTGATGAGGCCTGGGAAGTGCTCTGGCGTCGCCTGTTCGATTACAAGTTCTATGACCACACACCGGATCTCTCGGCTGCATGGATTTGGAGTCGCATACGTCGCATCGGTCGCTCGCGTTACGACCTCTTCCGGGAAAAACTCGGTTATCTCGAGGGTGGGTCCACCACGCTGCTCAATGCACTGCATGCGGATATCGAAAAAAATGGCGGCAGTATTCGACTCATTTCGCCCGTACAGCGTGTGATCATTGAGCAGGGACGTGTGCTGGGGGTCGAGACGGGGCGGGGTATCGAGTCATTTGACAAAGTCATCAGTACCGTACCACTGCCCTATGTGCCACGCCTGATGCCGGACTTGCCGGAGCCACTGCTGCAGCAATTCCAGTCGGTTAAAAATATTGCGGTTGTGTGCGTGATCGCCAAATTAAGGCAACCAGTCTCAGGAAATTTCTGGCTGAATGTGAACGATCCCGAGATGGACATACCTGGATTGGTTGAATACTCGAATCTCCGTCCGCTGGAACATTCGGTGGTGTATGTACCTTTCTACATGCCCAGGGAGCATCCGAAATTTGCCGAGTCTGATCAGGCCTTTCTGGACAAGGTGCGTCGGTATCTGCAAAAAATCAATCCGGCGCTTACGGATGAAGATTTCATTGAACTGCGTGCCAGCCGCTATCGCCATGCGCAGCCGATTTGCGAGCCTGGTTACCTCGATCGTCTTCCGCCAGTAGCGCTCCCCGTAAATGGCTTGTGGGTGGCGGATACCTCGTATTACTACCCCGAGGATCGCGGTATCTCAGAGAGCATCGGTTTTGGTCGGCGCATGGCCCGTGAGGCAGTGAATTACGAGGCCGCAAAGTGATACAGCAGTTTATGTCGCGCCAGTTTTTGGCCTTCATGATCACCGGGGGTCTGGCCGCTGCGGTGAATTTCGCTTCGCGTATTCTTTATAACCAGTGGGTAGCATTTTCATCGGCGGTCATTCTTGCGTATCTGACCGGCATGATCACCGCTTTTTTACTGGCACGAACTTTTGTATTTACTGATGCCAGCCAATCCGTAAAGCGCAGTGCCACTTTGTTTGTGTTGGTGAATGCCGTTGCGGTCTTGCAGACCTGGGGTATCAGCATGCTGCTGGCCTACTATGTGTTGGGGTGGGTGGACATCACCCGTTTTGTTCCCGAGATAGCTCATGCGGTCGGTGTGGCAGTGCCGGTATTCACCAGCTATATCGGTCACAAGCGCTGGTCATTCAAATAAATCCATACTGTTCCAGAAAACGGCAGCCGTACAGTGGCAGGTAGGACGGTACGCGGTAATAGGTCTGGGCGATTTTCTTCAGCACTTGCTCGTAATACGGCTCGAAGTGAAAGCCGCGACCGTCTGCCATCCAGAAACTGGCACCGTCGAGTTTGAGTTCCCTGATCTGAACTTCGTCAAAAAAGGGCGTGAAATTTTGTGCTAGCAGGCGTTTGGTGCTCACAATGCGGAGCGTGCGACCTTCGTAGGTGCGAAAGTCTGTGATGTTGTCATCGAAGCGCGCATGAAAACTGCTAGGGCCAAACACAGGCACATATATTTGTGAATGAAAGGCCAGCAATGAAGCGCCACTGTATGACTGTGTCATCAATTCACCGTTGTCTGGCATGCCGTCCTTCAGCATTGTGATTAGCTTGGACGCATCTCTATGCATCACGATATCCGGGTGAATCTTGAGAGATTTGAAATAGTCCGAGGGCAGGTGCGCAATCAATGCCAACGCAAGAAGATGCGGCACCCCGAAACCTATTGCCCAGCGCTGGTGCTGTGCCAGCGTTACCTCTGACAAATGCAGAGCAGCGGATATGAACACGAAGGGCAAAAAGGCCAGCACCCAGTGCAGACCTATGCTCTTATAGAATGACAGCAGCAGAAACAGCACGAATGGCACGATAAACAGGGATGTCAGAGACCAGTCATTACGCCAGTGTTTGATTTTTACGATTTGCCAGGTGGTCCATGGCGTGAGCAAATAAATCATCATCACCACATAAATGGCGAGGTGTTTGAGCGTGAAATGAGCACCTTGATTTCGGTTGATCAGATTGAAAAGAAAATTGTTCCAGCAGTGGGTCGTATTCCACGCGAGATTGAGCAGCATAAAAGGTAGAGCACAGAGCGCAATGACCAGCAAGCGCCACCAGCCGCCACGCCGTGGTAAAAAATAAATGGCGTAAGCAATCGCCAGCAATCCCGCAAAATACTTTGACAGTAAGGCCAACCCGAGCAGCACGCCACTGGCCGCATACCATCGCAGCTCGGTGGCTACCTCATCGGCCCGCTCGGCTCTGATCAGTGCATAGCCCGAGAAGAACAGGAAAAAAATCAGCGGCGTATCGGTGGTGATCAGATTCAGTGACCAGGTAAACGGCAGCGCCAGAAATAGACTGCCCAATATCCAGCGCTTGCCTGCCACCGCAGGTGAGAGACGGTCGACCAGATCCATCATGCCCAGCGTGATCACAATCCACAGCAGAATCGCCGGTAGCCGTAACACCAGCAAATGCGAAGAAAACTGCTGCAATAGCCAGAGGATCCAGCCTGCCATTGGCGGATGATCATAGTACCCGCCCCAGTCGAGATGCTTGCCCCATTGATAAAAATAGGCCTCATCACCGGTCAGCGGAATCGCCAGCGCCAGCCACAGCTTGATCAGGGTAGTGATCGTCAGCACGTGGAAGAACAGGCGGCGATGCGTATTTTTCGTGGAAACGTCCTGAGTCATTGGGTAGTGCCGGTGCGTTGAGCAGAGGGGCGAGCCAGCTGAAAGAACCGCGATTTTCCACCATTACCGGCAAAAATTTTCGTGTCGTGATAATTTAATTCCTCTCGTCCGACCAGCGCGCGTTCAAATTAACTATTTTGCATCACAAAAAATACTTCATTAACGGCGTTTTAACAGTCAAAACGTGGAGATTCCCATGACCACCCTTCGATCATTATTGTTTGTTTTCTCGCTGGTTTTTTGTGGGGCAATATCGGCCGCCTTGGCTGGCACCCTCGAGACGAATCCTGAGGCCAATCGTTCCGATCCTGATTTTGTCGCTGGCAAAAAAGCGATTGAGCGTAAGGACTGGAAAACCGCCATTGACCATTTCAAGGCAGCGAACAAGCGACTGGAAAACGCCGACTTGCACAGTCACCTCGGTTTCGCTTTCCGTAAATCAGGTGATCTTGACAGTGCGTTCACCCACTACAAAGTCGCACTCGGGATTGACCCCAATCATCGCGGCACACATGAGTATTTGGGCGATGCTTACGTCAAAGCCGGCAATCTTGACAAGGCACGCCAGCATTTGGCCAGATTAGAGGAAATTTGCGGCAAGGATTGCGAGGAGTATCTGGATCTCGCTAGGGCCATTGCCTCGAATGGCAAGGCGAAATGATTCTCACGCAAAACCGACAGACCGAATCGATGCGTGGATACCCTCTGGCAGGTCAGAATTAAAATTCCGACTTTACTTCAAGATGCCGTCTGAATCCGTCGAATAAATCAGATCAAGATCTCTGCTGAATTTACTTAGATAGCGAACAAATAAGCGCACCGGTATTCCGTTTCGGAATGGAAGTGAGTGTCGCTCGACAAGATGCTGCGCACCAGCATTACGTTCCAGTCGGAGTTTTACAAAGCTGTCGCGATTATTTTGTTTTTCGATGAATTCTTCAATCTGATCGTCGAACGCGATATCTTTCGTGGTTTCAAGTACGAAGTGCAACACGGTTTAGAGATTCATGAAACACCTGATGCGGGGTTTTAAATCCCAATCGTTTTCTGGGGCGGTGATTCAATCGATCTTCGATCATTTTAAGCTCTGCAGCAGTAACCGTAG
>SYFN01000122.1 GCA_005800405.1 Burkholderiales bacterium | reverse complement strand
GCCGCGCAGTATGGTGGCGTTACCACTCTTGATGCAAAGACCTGCTGCATCGACTGTCACGTTGGGTCGTGCTTCGTAGATGATGCCAATCACGCCGAGTGGTACGCGCATCTGGCCGACCTGAATGCCGGTCGGTCGGTATTTCATGTTGGTGATTTCACCGATGGGATCGGGCAGCGCGGCGATTTGCTCCAGACCCTCGGCCATGGTGGCAATGGCTTTTTCCGACAGTGAGAGACGATCAATCATCGCAGGTGCCAATCCGTTGGCACGGGCGGCGTCCAAATCTTTTTGATTGGCGGCGGTGAGCAATGCTGCATCGAGCCGTATGCCGGCGGCAATCAGGGCCAGTGCACGATTTTTTGCCGCAGTATCGGCCTTGGCCATGGCGCGTGAAGCTTTACGTGCAGCGCGGCCGATGTCGGTGATGTAATGTTGGATGTCCATGCTTGTTTTCCGTCCTTCTAATTTTTTGCAATCTGCAGGACAAGTTGCAGCAGAGCGTCCCAGGGATCGCCCGCGAATGTCTTTGCGCGCATGCCCTTGATCATGCGGTCAACTTGCGCCGATTGCGACAGGGCTTGCTGCAGCGTCGACAGTTTCACGCGTGCCAGCGCAGGTCCCATGAGCCGCTCGCGTGCGCCCCATATCCGATGTTCCCTGAGCAGCATACCCAGCGACTGACCATCTGCAGTTGCCAGCTTGAAGCGCAGTAGGGTGCGAATTTCTTCAGCTACCGCCCACAGGATCAGTGGTAGCGCTTCGCCCTCACCCTTGAGGCCATCGAGCATGCGCACCACACGCGCGACATCGCCGGCCAGCATCGCTTCGGAGAGCTTGAAGACATCATAACGGGCGACATTGAGCACCGCATCTCGGATCTGTTCGAGTGATAGCCGACCCTCAGGATACAACAGCGCAAGCTTGCGGATTTCCTGGTGCGCAGCGAGCAGATTACCTTCAACGCGCTCGACCATGAAGTCAAGTGCAGACCGGTCGGCGTTTTGTCCCTGCGCCGCAAGTCGCTGGCCTATCCAGCCAGCCAGATGCGCGCGTTCGACCAGGGGAATGTCGATAAACACGCCCGACTGCTTCAGCGCAGTCACCCAGGTGCTTTTTTGTGTGGTTCTATCCAGCTTCGGCAGGCTGATCAGTGTCAGTGTGTCTTGTGCCTGTCCAGTTTGGGCGCAAACGGCCGCATAAGCCTGCAGTGCTTGTCCACCTTCTTTGCCGGGTTTGCCGCCGGGGATGCGCAGCTCAATCAGCTTGCGGTCACCAAACAGCGACATTGACTGATTCACCGATTGCAATTCACCCCACTTGAAATAGCGGTCCACGCTGAGCACCTCACGCTCGGAAAATCCGGCAGCACGGGCGCTGGCGCGAATGCGGTCTGCTGCTTCGAGCGCCAGCAGGTGCTCATCGCTGCTGATGACGTACAGCGGCGCTAGTGATTTTGAGAGATGCGCATCGAGCGCGTCGGCACGCAGCTGCATTGCGTTCGTTATTGCTCTGGCTTGATGCGAGAGAGCTGTCGCATGATCTGGCTGACTGCATCGCGACGCAAGTCGTCGTAGGTCAAGCGCTCTTCCGTTTCTTTTGCGAGTGCCTGCGACTCGCTGTAGCTGAGGAATGCCTGCAATGCTAATTCATTAGGCGGGAGTAGTTTTTTATTATTCTTGTCTGCGGCCTCAAAATTGATTCGGTAGATCAGGCTGTACTCGCGTACCTGACCCTGCGCATTCAGTGTGAGGATTTTTCTTTCCTGCGCCTGAGAGAGGATGCGCAGCGTAACAGCAGCTGTTTTTTGGTCGGTCGCAAGGGTGATATTGCCCTGCGACAGAATGGACCGCCGTAGCTCACGTTCCAGCGACGTCCCCTTGGCAGCATCCAGATAAACGGAGTCGAAGGCAATTTGCGAGGCCGGTGTGGAACCGCGTAATTGAAACCCACAGGCAGACACGGATGCGAGCAGCAGCAGGGAAATCAACAGACGACGATTCGGGGTCATGCCACTCTCCTCAGGCAACGATATTCACCAGTTTGCCCTGCACAATGATTATTTTCTTCGGCACACCAGTCATATGTTTTTGTACTTGCTCGTTGGCGATTGCAGTCGCTTCGATGGTCGCTTTGTCTGCGTCGCGCGCTATGGTGATGGTGCCACGCAGCTTGCCATTGACCTGAACCATCAGCTCGATCTCGACCTGCTCCAGCGCTGCGTTGTCGACTTCGGGCCAAGCTGCGTCAAGAATATCACCCATCACGCCCGCATAGCCCAGATGTTGCCAGAGCACATGCGTAATGTGCGGCGCGACCGGGTACAGAACGCGCAGGAATATACCAAGGCATTCACCGAGGGCTTTCTTTGCATCGACACTCTCATCAAGCTGCGCGCCCTCAAGCAAATTCATCATTTTCATGCAGGCTGATACAATGGTGTTGTATTGCACGCGGCGGTAATCATTGTCTGCCTGCTGCAGCACCTTGTGGATTTCGCGTCGCAGGGTCTGGATGGCTGGTGTGACGTTATCAGGCTTGCCAGACAGATCGAGGTGCTGCGCTTTGGCATGAGCGTAAGCCCACACCCGACGCAGAAAGCGGTGTGCACCTCCAACGCCCGAACCCGACCATTCCAGCGTTTGGTCAGGCGGTGATGCAAACATGGTGAATAAACGTGCGGTATCTGCGCCGTGCTCATCAATGATGGCCTGCGGATCAATGCCATTGTTTTTGGACTTGGACATTTTTTCTGTACCGCCAATCAGCAATGGCAAACTATCGCTCTTGAGCGTGGCAGACACTGGACGCCCTTTTTCATCGAGATTCAGTGACACTTCTTCGGGGTTGAACCAGATTTTCTTGCCAGCCGCATCTTCGCGATAGTAAGTTTCATTGAGCACCATGCCTTGCGTGAGCAAGTTCTTAAAGGGCTCATCGAATTTCACCAGACCGAAATCGCGCATGACCTT
>SYFN01000121.1 GCA_005800405.1 Burkholderiales bacterium | reverse complement strand
CGGTGCGCGCTCCGAAGTTGTGGAAGGCGTGATCGTTGAAGCGAACTCGGTGATTTCCATGGGTGTCTACATTGGTCAATCCACCAAGATTTATGATCGTGCTACTGGCGAAGTCACCTATGGTCGCATTCCCGAAGGTTCGGTCGTTGTCTCCGGCAATCTACCCTCGGCAGATGGCAAGTACAGTTTGTATTGCGCGGTGATTGTGAAGCGAGTGGATGAAAAGACCCGCGCGAAGACATCGATTAACGAGCTGCTGCGAAATTGATTTGTTAAAACACTGGATCCCGGCTTTTGCCGGGATGATCGTTGAGAAGCTATCAGCCTACAAATCGTCATCCCGGCGAATGCCGGCACCCAGTGTCTTTTAAACTTCCACCATGATCACCCTCTACGGCATTCCCAACTACGGCAGCGTAAAAAAAGCGCGAGACTGGCTCGAGAGCCAAAACATCGCGTACGAGTTCCACGACTTCAAAAAAGTCGGCATCGACAAGGACAGTATCGCGGGCTGGATGAAACGAGTACCATGGGAAGTGTTAGTGAATAAAAAAGGCACGACTTGGCGCGCCCTGCCTGACGTGACCAAAGACGGCGTCACCGATCCCACCAGCGCCACGAAGCTGATGGTCGAAAATACCAGCGTGATCAAGCGCCCCGCGCTCTCCAAAGGCAAGACCGTGCTAGTCGGCTTTGACGTGCACGCCTACGAAGAACACTTCCTCTGATGAGCCAGACTCTACCAATGAGCAAGACCCTTGCACTCACCGAAGAACTGATTTCGCTGCACTCAGTCACCCCTGCAGACGGTGGCTGCCAGCTGAAAATGGCCGAGAGACTCAAGCCACTGGGCTTTGATTGCGAAACCATTGCCTCGGGTGATGTCACGAATTTGTGGGCGCGGCGCGGCACGGCGCAACCGCTGCTGGTGTTTGCCGGGCACACCGATGTCGTGCCGACCGGCCCGCTGGATCAGTGGTCGTCCGATCCTTTCGTTCCCACACACCGCGATGGAAAACTTTACGGTCGTGGTGCAGCAGACATGAAAACCTCGCTTGCAGCGATGGTGGTCGCCGTCGAAGAATTCGTCGCCGCTCACCCTGATCACAAGGGTTCGATTGGTTTTCTGATCACCAGCGATGAGGAAGGCCCGGCCATTGATGGCACCGTCATCGTGTGCAATCAACTCAAGGCACGCGGAGAACAGCTCGATTACTGCATCGTCGGTGAACCCACGTCGGTGAAACAAATCGGCGATATGATCAAGAACGGACGCCGCGGCACAATGTCCGGAAAACTGATCATCAAGGGCATACAAGGTCACATCGCCTACCCGCACATGGCGAAAAATCCGATTCATCTGGCGATGCCTGCACTCGCTGAGTTAGCCACGATCGAATGGGACAAAGGTAACGAGAACTATCTGCCGACCTCATGGCAGATGTCAAACATCCACGCCGGCACCGGTGCATCGAATGTGATCCCCGGCGAATGTGTGATCGATTTCAACTTTCGCTTTTCTACCGGAAGCACGGTCGAAGGCTTGCAGCAGCGGGTTCACGCAACGCTGGATCAGCATGGTTTCGATTGCGACTTGAAATGGACCGTCGGCGGCCTGCCGTTTCTTACGCCCCGTGGCGAGCTCAGCCATGCCCTCAGTACTGCGATCAAAACCGAAACCGGGCTGGATACGGAGCTCTCAACCACCGGCGGCACCTCGGACGGTCGTTTCATTGCGCAAATCTGTCCACAAGTCGTGGAATTCGGTCCGACCAACGCCAGTATTCACAAGATCGATGAGCACGTCGCCGTAACGGAGATCGAACCGCTGAAAAATATCTATCGTCGCACCCTGGAAAATCTGCTGCGCTGATCATCGACTGGTTTTTTTCTGTCAACAGTAAACGACATTGAAACTCAAAAGTAGCGATTTTCGCGTCAACGACACTTTGCAGATACGCCAGAAGCCATTCACTTAGGCGCCTTCCAGTCAACATCGACACGGGTTTCGCCCCACCCGGCGCAATCCGGTATCCTTTCGGCTTTCAAACCTTCTCGCCCCATACCTCTGAGGGCTGTCGCGATGTCCGTACCCTTCCACACCCTGCGAGATCTGATGCGCCACGCTGTTACCCGCTTCAACGGTGAAGTTCTGTTCTTTGGTCATGGCAGCAGCAATGCCTTTGACGAGGCCGCATATCTCTTGCTACACACGCTGAAACTACCGCTGGATAAGCTTGATCCCTTCCTCGATGCTCGCCTGCTGCCCCAGGAAATAGAGGCACTGTTGGCACTGATCGAGCGCCGCTGCGCTGAGCGTCTGCCAGCCGCCTACCTGACCCATGAAGCTTTTCTCGGCGACTATCGCTTCTATGTGGACGAGCGCGTGATCGTACCGCGCTCTTTCATCGCTGAGTTGATTGCTGACCAATTCCAGCCCTGGATCGTCGATCCTTGGGCAGTCACGAATGTCCTTGAGCTGTGCACCGGTTCAGGCTGTCTGGCGATCATGCTGGCAGATGCCTTTCCGAATGCGCACATTGATGCTGTTGATCTATCCCCCGATGCGCTGGCGGTTGCGCGCCGCAATGTCGAGGACTATCAAATACAAGACCGCTTGTCCTTGTATGAGTCAGACCTTTACGCAAAGCTGCCCGCGAAAAAATATGACCTGATCGTGACAAACCCGCCTTATGTGAACAGCCAATCCATGAAATCGCTGCCAGCAGAGTATCGCGCCGAGCCAGCAATGGCGCTGGCTGGTGGCGAAGATGGCATGGACATCGTGCGGCGGATCGTGGCCGGTGCAAAGGAAAGACTGAGCCACCAGGGAATACTTGTCGTGGAAATCGGCAATGAATTCCCAAATACAGAAGCGGCCTTCCCTGAGCTTGAGCTGACCTGGCTCTCGACCAGTGCTGGTGACGGGTCGGTGTTTCTGCTGACGGCCGATCAGCTTTGATCTTTTGATTACAACGCTAAAGACACTGTATCCCGGCGCAGAACGGGATACAGTGTCCTTTGAATATTTATAGTTCTCGATTTCACCGTTCATGATTAGCCTCCAACAACTTAGCCTGATGCGCGGTACCAAGCCGCTTTTTGAAAACACCGACCTGACACTCAATCCCGGTGACATAATTGGTTTGATTGGTGCAAATGGTGCCGGCAAGTCAACGCTGTTTGGTATGTTGCGCGACGAGCTGCACCCCGATCAGGGCAGCATTGATTTCCCGCGCAGCTGGCGAGTGGCCCATGTAGCACAAGAGACGCCGGCGCTCGAGCGTTCTGCGATCGACTACGCTATTGATGGCGACACTACGTTGCGCAATCTCGAAAAAGAGCTGACTGAAGTTGAGGCCATGCACAACCAGGAAGACGCCGGTCATCGCATGGGAGAACTCTATGGTCTGCTGGCTGACGCTGACGCCTATACCGTACGTTCTCGTGGCGAACAATTGCTGGTTGGTATAGGCTTTTCGCAAGACCAAATGACGCAGCCCGTCTCCAGTTTTTCAGGTGGCTGGCGCATGCGCCTGAATCTCGCGCAAGCACTGATGTGCCCCTCCG
>SYFN01000120.1 GCA_005800405.1 Burkholderiales bacterium | reverse complement strand
GGTAACCCATTGCTGCTGATGCTGGATGAGCCCTCTGAGGGCGTGGCGCCAGTGATTGTTGAACAGATGGCGCACATGATCACGCAGTTGAAGCAGCAGGGCCTTGCCATTTTGCTATCCGAGCAGAATCTTCACTTTGCGCGGCTAGTATGCGATCGTGCGTATGTGCTGGAACAGGGGCAGATACGGTTCTCGGGATCGATGCAGGACCTGGCTGCCAATGAGGAGGTACAGCAAGCGTATTTGTCATTGTCGATGTCGTGGTAGGTGCTAGTCGGGTGGTCGGTGATGACCTTTTTTTCAACGTGGTACGAGGAGAACAACATGAAAGATCAGTACAGTCGTAGAGATACCCTCAGATTGCTCGGTGGCGCCGGTATGCTGGCCGCTCTGGGTGGCGTTGGTTTTACAGCGAGCGCTGGGGTCAAGATCAACGATGCCAGCGCCCTCATCGTGGTGGATGTGCAGAACTGTTTTGTGCCTGGGGGTACGCTGCCAGTCAACAAGGGGGATGAAGTCGTCCCCGTCATCAACGCGATCGCCCAAAAATTCAAGAACGTCGTCATTACGCAAGATTGGCACACCAAGGGTCATGTCTCTTTTGCCTCTTCGCACGCAGGCAAAAAGCCTTTCGAGACGACCAAGCTCTCCTATGGTGAGCAAGTACTGTGGCCGGATCATTGCGTGCAAGGCACGATTGATGCCGATCTACATAAAGACCTGGTGATTCCACACGCGCAGCTAATTATCCGCAAGGGCTACCACGAAGGTACCGATAGCTATTCGGCGTTTGAGGAAGCAGATCGCAAGGCAAACACCGGTCTGGCGGGTTACCTCAAAGAGCGTAAGCTCAAGACCGTTTACGTCACCGGACTGGCAACGGATTTTTGCGTTGCCTGGACTGCACTTGACGCCAAATCGGCCGGCTTCGAAGTCTATGTGATTGAAGATGCGTGCCGCGGCATTGATCTCAATGGCTCGGTGGCCAAGGCATGGGAAAACATGAAAGCCAAGGGCATCGAGCGCATTCAGTCATCCGATTTGGCCTGATGCGGCTACAAGCTTGAGCGAGTGAGATCACCATGGCTACTGCGGCAATAGCAGAACAATCCGGCAAAGTCGTCATCAGCAATATTGGCCTCCTGCTCTCGGGGGATTTGCAGCACCCGATCCACGAGGCCGATACGATCGTGGTCAACGACGGGAAGATTATCGCCGTCGGCAAGCAAAAAGACTGCGACGCCGAGGGCGCTGATACGTGGATTGATTGTCGCGGTACCGTGGTCTCACCCGGGCTGATCGATTCTCATGTGCACCCCGTCGCAGGGGACTGGACTCCGAGGCAAAATCAGATCAACTGGATCGACTCCGCCTTGCATGGTGGTGTGACCACCATGATTTCGGCAGGCGAAGTGCATTACCCCGGCAGGCCCAAAGATATCGTGGGACTCAAGGCGATGGCCATCGCTTCGCAACGCGCGTTCGATGCATTTCGTCCCTCGGGCGTCAAAGTGCTTGCCGGTGCGCCAGTCATTGAAAAAGGCATGGTCGAATCCGATTTCGCCGAACTCGCGGCTGCCGGTGTCACCTTGCTCGGCGAGGTCGGATTGGGCAGCGTCAAAGCCGGTGACGAAGCGCAGCGCATGGTGGCGTGGGCACGCAAATACGGGATTCAAAGCACCATTCATACCGGTGGCCCTTCGATTCCGGGATCGGGCCTGATCGGCAAGGATGTGATCCTCGAAGCCGATGCCGACATCATCGGTCACATCAACGGTGGCCATACGTCCCTACCCTACAAAGAGGTGTGCGATCTGTGCGAACAATCGACACGTGGTATCGAGCTGGTGCACAACGGTAATGAGCGCATCTCGATACTGACCGCGCGTCACGCTCATGAATTGAATTGCTTGCACCGTGTGATCCTGGGTACCGATGGCCCTGCAGGATCCGGCGTGCAGCCGCTGGGTATATTGCGCATGATCGCGCAATTGGCCAGTCTGGCCGACATTCCGACCGAACTGGCATTCTGCTTCGCCACCGGAAACACGGCGCGTTTGCGTTATTTGAATTGCGGATTGATCGAAGTGGGGCGCGCTGCCGATTTTGTTTTCATGGATCGTGCGCAGCACACCGCTGGCAAAGATTTTCTCGACAGCCTACAGCTGGGCGATCTCCCGGGTGTCGGCATGGTGATGATTGACGGTATCGTACGCTGCCACCGCAGCAGAAATACGCCACCTGCGATGGAGGTACCCGTGATGCATCGCGGATCCCTGTCACGGTGAATCATCTCGCGATACACAACATTTGCGTCCGGTCCTCGCTGATCGCTGGAGGTACGGAACCATCACTCATCCTTTTGTCTGATGTTTCATGAGCGGCGCACTTGACGGTATCAAGGTACTCGACCTGTCGCGTGTTTTGGCGGGTCCCTGGTCCACCCAGAATCTCGCTGATCTCGGCGCAGAGGTGATCAAGGTAGAACGCCTTGGCGTTGGCGACGACACGCGAAGCTGGGGCCCGCCGTTTGTCGCGCATACCAATGGCAGTGATCGCGATGCGGCCTATTTTTTCTGCGCGAATCGGAACAAACGCTCCCTGACAATCGACTTCACTCAAGCGCCGGGGCGCGAGATTCTGCACAAGCTGGTGCGCACCGCCGATGTGCTGGTCGAAAATTTCAAAGTAGGCGGTCTGGAGAAACACGGTCTGGATTACGACACACTGTCAACGATCAATCCGGGACTGATCTACTGCTCGATCACGGGCTTTGGTCAGCACGGTCCCTATGCAGAACGACCCGGTTACGATGCCCTGATTCAAGCGATGGGCGGCTTGATGAGCATTACGGGCGAGGCCGACACGGTCATCGGTGGCGGACCACAAAAGGTCGGCGTCGCGGTCGTGGATATTTTCACCGGTCTCTACGCAACCAATGCCATCCTCGCCGCGTTATATCACCGCAGTCGCACGCAGCAAGGCCAGCACATCGATATCGCTTTGCTGGATGTGCAGGTGGCCACGCTGGCGAATCAAGCGGGAAATTACCTGCTGGCCGGCGAGGTACCCATGCGTATGGGCAGTGCCCATCCCTCCATCGTGCCCTACCAGCCATTCGCCTGCGCCGATGGTCACCTGATGCTGGCGATAGGCAACGACACTCAGTTTGGCAGTTTCTGCCGTGCGTCGGGCCGTGATGAGATCGCTCGCGACCCGAGATTTTCCAGTAATGCGGCGCGCGTTGAGCATCGGGCTGCACTGCTCACTCTTTTAGAACCCCTGATGAAACAGCGAACGATTGATCAGTGGTGCTCGCTGGCCGAGCAAGCCAGCTTTCCGTGTGGTCCCATCAATACGATCGACCGTGTATTTACCGACCCACAGGTTCAATCGCGGGGCATGCGCATCGGCATGGCATCAGAGACGTATGGCAAGGTGGATCTCGTAGCCAGTCCCATGCGCTTGAGCGCGACGCCAGTCAGTTATCGTCGCGCACCGCCGGCACTGGGGGCAGATACGGATGCGATTCTGGGGGAGCTGGGATTGACTCAAGCGGAACTTCATCGCTTGCGCGAGACTGGTGTGATTTAGAGGTTTGAATTTTTGACCCCCGACTCGCATCAAACGCTTTTCGAAATTCTCGTCGCCGAGCTTCCGACCATCCCCACGCACCATAAAACAGCCCAGGCTGATGCGCCACATACCGATGGTAATAATGCAGATAGCGTTTGCAGTACGCTTCCAGCACTTCGAGCGGCACCTCATCTGAGTACTTGCAGCGCAGCTCGCGCATCAATGTCGGTAGATTATCCATGCGTCGAATTTTCTCGTCCTCGCACATCACTTTGCCCCGCGCGGCGTGTTGCGCCAAGCAGCGAGGCGACCTTGTGGATTATAAAAACGGCAATTCACTGTACGTAAAATCCGCATTCGTTAGCCAGATTGCAGACACACTGGCGCTATGTGCGGTAGTTCAGTCCCAGAATGGGTTAAATAGCGGTCTATACTATGCAAACTCAGTGCCACGCGCTCAGACTAGTTGATCGGGGAAATTACACCAACCGCCGATGTTCGCGAGCAGTTTACAAACAAAAAGTAGAAGAAAAGGCCATGATTATTTTTCCGACAGGGCTTATTGAATGGTCCATAATTGCAAGCGAGCTGCCTCCTGAAAAAGCGGTGAAGTTTCAGCGGTTTGTGAGGCGATTTACATTGGCCTACTGGTTTGACGGCTTGAAGGTAACCCATCTCGATAAGCACACCATCGAAGGTTATGATGCGTTGTTCTCAGTGTTCTTGTCGTTCACCGCTTGTGAATTACTTTGGGAAGGCATCTTGAGTTACTACGACGAAGAAATTTTAATCAAGGAAAAACAAAACTTCTCCATTGAAAACCCTGCGTTGGCCAACAGACTCAAGCATGATAAAAAACTCGAAGCCTTTTTACATATGGAAGACAAAACCAATCCACTCACACAAAAAGTGGAATTATTCTTCAATTCCGACGACTCCGATTTCCTTCCGCTCCTCGCAGCAATCAAAGACAAAGTGATGCACGGTTATTTTTCAATCGGCACCATGAAAGCTGAATCAAAAGAATACTCGGTCGATATCTGGGATGCCAGTAGAGAGCTTCTGGTCGTCACCGATGATCTCTTCCATAACTTTGTTTTGATGGAAACTTGAGATCGCTCGGGACACTGGCAAAAGACACCGGCTTGCACCAGGCCAGGAAGGCGTTGATTCAATCAACCCAAAAATTGTTGTGGCACGGTCAATGGCACCAAACGCTTGTTTTTCGGGTCCCCGCGCCGCGCCGCCGTGCCGGCTCGCCATAAAACGTGGATTTGTTCAGCACCTACCGTGCCTATTTTTGGACAGATTCGACAGAGATCGGCCAGCCGATACAATCAGGATGCGCCCGGAAGTTACACAGCCACCATGCCCAGTCTTGAGGCAGCAGCGCCCACGGATCGGGGTGAGCCAGTTCGCGCGCTGCCCATAGGGGCCAGTGCGGGTTCGATAGGGCCGGCCTAGCATCACAATATCGGCCGCACCCTCGCGTACAACGCGATCGGCGACGGCAGGGACGCCAAGATTCCAGCTGGTCACCACCGGAATGCCAACCTCGCGCCGCACGCGATACCATCGCCGCCAGCTCAGCGAAAGGCTTAGGGAAGCGCTGAACAAATCCCTTTTACAAGGAACTTTACTCAGCAATTTTTGAACTGTGTGAACGGCGGAGTAAAAGGGAACCAGTTAGCGGCGGCGTAACCGGGTACCGGTCCCAAGCCTATCCTGAGATCTTAGATTGGATTC
>SYFN01000119.1 GCA_005800405.1 Burkholderiales bacterium | reverse complement strand
TCTTCTTCTTCGCGGCGTATTCTAGTTCGGAGAAACTAGTTTGCATGAGCAGTCTCGCTAGCAGGGGGCGTAGACGTAATTCTAAAAGAACAACTGCGTTACGGGAAGGCCTTCGGGGAATAAATCAGCGCTTCCCTAAAAAGATTCCATACATCGAGCACTGCAAACACACTTGCTTTCGCTTATCCAGAATCCAGCCTTATCAATGCAATGATTGATCATGTAAAACTCTCGTGATTCATGGCCCTAAACTGAAAGCAAATCAGCGGCGCTTGGGCTCGAATCTTTCCTCAAGTCACAGACATCAAATGGTAGATACTGGGATAATGCGGACGACTTCCATTTTTTGAAAAAATGTCTTTACTACCCGACCATAGCCACGCTCGGTACTTGGCCGTGTTACCCCTGCTGCTGTGCATGCAACTGAGCGGCTGCGGCCATATCAGTGCGCTACTACTAACGGCCAAGCCTGATCTGACTCTTCCCGCACAATGGATCGCGCCCATGCCCGGTGAGGGCGCTTTGGCCCATGGTGGGCAAGTGTCGGCGCTGGCGGATTGGTGGCGGCGGCAGCAAGACCCGCTGCTGATCGATCTGATCGGCGCAGCGCAAAACGAGAGTGCTAGTGTCAGTGTCGCCCGCTCGAGGATCGAACAGGCGAATGCAGAGCGATTGGCTGCAGGTGGCGCACTGCAGCCTACCCTGGATGCTGGCGTCAGTGCACAGCGCCGCAGCGCGTTTCCGCCTTTCCCCGGTGGTAATGTTTTCCAGGGCTCGTTGCAGGCCAGTTGGGAGATTGACCTGTTTGGCGTAAATCGATTGGCGCGCGACGCGGCGCAGCTCCGTGCACAAGGTGCCGAGGCCAACTGGCACGAGGCGCGCGTATCAGTGGCAGCCGAGACTGCCAATCAGTACTATGCCTTGAGGGGCTGTAGGCGTTTGCTGACAGTTGCAGAGGCTGATGCAGCCTCGCGTGCCGAGATTACGCGCCTAACTGAGCTGGCGGTTAGAGCGGGATTTCAGCCTCCGGCAAATTCAGCGCTGACGCGGGCCAGTGCAGCAGAGGGACGCAGCCGAGTCACCGCGTTGCGAGCGAAGTGCGACGTGGATGTCAAAGCGCTCGTCATGCTGACCGGTCTTGATGAGCGCGATCTGCGCGCCAAGCTCGACAGCGTGCCCGCGACCCTGCCGCTCCCGACGCCGGTACCCCTCGCAGAGCTACCCGCGGCAACGCTGGCACAACGTCCTGACATTTACGCAGCCGCGCAGGAGGTCGCCGCCGCCAGCAACGATGTCGGTAGCGTCGAAGCGCGACGCTACCCGCGACTCTCGCTAGCCGGAACCATAGGTCGTAATCGATTTGAGACCAGCGATGGCGCATTCAATCTGAACAGTTGGACGGTGGGTCCTGTGGCCCTGAGCCTGCCTATCTTTGATGGTAATCGGCGACGCGCCACTACGGCGGCAGCGGTGGCGCGTTATGAAGCCGCTGCAAATTTATACCGCGCCACCGTACGCCGCGCGGTGCGTGAAGTCGAAGAGAGTTTGGTTAATCTCGATAGCATTGCGGCGCGCAGTGACGACGCGCAGATTGCGATCGACGGCTTCATGGCCTCGCTCGATGCCGCCCAGCTACGCTACAAAAAAGGTTTTGGTAGCCTAATCGAGCTGGAGGAGGCGCGTCGCAGCAAACTTGGAGCAGAGACCGCACTGGTGAGCCTGCAGCGTGAGCGCATCGCAGCATGGATCGCCTTGTACCGCGCCGGTGGCGGCGGCTGGCAGTCGCCAACATCATCCGATAAAACTCGCGCACAGTCGAAACCATGATGACCTTGCACCCGATCCGACACTTCCCGCGTCGACCCCCGCGTTCGGCAATCGCAAGCGTAGCGAGGCTGATGATGCTCGCCGCCTGGCTTTCGCTCACCCCTGGCAGCAAGGCGAACGACAAGGCGACCAGCACCAAGCCGCCATCAACTGCGAAGGCCGCATTGACTGTCAACACGGCGCGCCCACAGCTAACCCGTCTCTCGCAGACACTGGTTGCCAACGGCGATATCGCCGCCTGGCAGGAGGCGAGTATTGGCAGCGAGGCAAATGGGCTGCGCTTGACCGAGGTGTTGGTGAATGTCGGTGACCTTGTGCGTGTCGGTCAAACCCTCGCTCGTTTCTCCGACGAGACCGTGCGAGCCGATCTTGCTCAGGCCAATGCCGCTTTGCTGGAGGCCCAAGCCACACTCGCCGAGGCCAGCTCAAATGCCGAGCGTGCGCGATCCTTGGTGAACACCGGTGCAATCAGCACCCAGCAGATCAATCAATTTCTCGCCGGAGAGCAAACCGCGCGTGCGCGTGTCGCAGCGGCTGAGGCAGCAGTCAGTGCACAAAGGCTGCGGCTGAAGTTCACACAACTACGCGCGCCGGACAGCGGTGTGATCTCTGCACGCAGCGCGACCGTGGGTGCAGTTGTCGCGAACGGTACCGAGCTATTTCGAATGATTCGCAAGGGCAGGCTGGAGTGGCGCGCTGAGGTAATGGCGAGCGAGCTATCGCGCATACGCATTGGCTCTGGCGTCACGCTAGTCGCAGCGAATGGAACACGCTTGAACGGCAAGGTGCGAATGATCGGGCCCACCGTCAATCCGCAAAATCGTTCAGCGCTGGTGTTCGTTGATCTGCTTCCCGTTGCCTCGGGCGAAGCACCAGCCAAACCAGGTATGTTTGCGCGCGGCGAATTCATGCTTGGTAGTGGCAACGGTGTCACGCTGCCGCAACAGGCGGTGGTTGTGCGAGATGGCTTTAGCTATGTATTTCAGATGAAGTCTGACGGGCGCGTGGCGCAACTGAAGGTCAAGACCGGGCGGTACCTGCAGGACTATGTCGAGATTACCGAAGGTATTTCGCTGCAAGACGAGATTGTGGTGGCCGGTGCTGGTTTCTTGAATGATGGTGATCTGGTGCGCATGATTCGTGGTAACGCGGTTGATCGTGACAACAAGCGCGAGACAAAGGACGCGCAGTGAATTTTTCCGCGCTCTCGATTCGCAATCCAGTACCCGCGATCTTGTTGTTCGCGCTGCTGACGCTGGCTGGACTGCTCGCATTTCGCTCGAATGCGATTCAGGATCTTCCCGATATCGAACTGCCCATCGTGAACGTAGTGGCTTCGTTGCCGGGTGCTGCACCGGCCCAGCTCGAGACCGAGGTGGCGCGCAAGATCGAAGGCTCGGTCGCCAGTTTGCAGGGTATCAAAAATATTTATACCAAGGTGCTTGATGGACAAGTGACTGTCACGGTTGAGTTTGTCCTTGAAAAAAATCTCTCGGATGCGGTAAACGATGTACGCGATGCGGTAGCGCGGGTGCGCGCCGATCTGCCGGCTGACGTGCGTGATCCCTCCGTGACCAAAGTCTCTACTGCCGGCCGGCCGATTTTGACCTTCAGTGTGTCCGCCGTTCCCAATACCTCTGGCAGTGCGCCCGACTTACAAGAGGTCTCATGGTTCATTGATAACAATGTCACCAAACGCTTGCTTGCCGTCAAAGGCGTCGGTGCCATCAAGCGCATTGGTGGCGTCTCGCGTGAAGTTCGTATCGAGCTGGATACGGAGCGCATGAACGCGCTGCGTGTCACCGCCATCGATGTTTCCCGCAGGCTGCGTCAGGTGCAGCAAGAGGCCCCGGGTGGTCGTGGCGATGTCTCTGGCGCAGAGCAGTCAGTTCGTACTATTGCCACCGTCAAGACAGCAGCTGAATTAGAGCTCATTGAAATCTCGCTCGACGATGGCAGGCGCGTAAGACTGGATCAAATCGCGACTGTTGACGATACCGTCGCCGAGCCACGCGCCATCGCCACTCAGGATGGCACATTGGTGGTTGGTTTCGAAGTGTCGCGCACCAAGGGCTATGGTGAATTGATGGTGGCACAAGGCGTTCGCGAGGTGGTGAATGGGCTGCAGGCAGAAAACCCTCATCTGCGGATTACGGAGGTGATCGATAACGCACAACCGGTCGAAGAGAACTACCAAGGCTCGATGATTCTGCTGTACGAAGGCGCGCTGTTGGCGGTGCTGGTGGTGCTCTGGTTTTTGCGTGATTGGCGTGCGACTTTGGTGGCGGCATCAGCTTTGCCACTTTCGGTGATCCCGACCTTTCTGGCCATGTCATGGTTCGGGTACACCATCAATACCGTGACCCTGCTTTCATTAGCACTGGTGGTCGGTGTGCTGGTGGATGATGCAATTGTCGAGATTGAGAACATTGCGCGACACCTGCAAATGGGGAAGACACCCATGAAAGCTGCACTCGAGGCGGCGGATGAGATTGGCATGGCGGTGATTGCAACCACGTTTACCTTGGTCGCAGTGTTTCTACCAACCGCCTTCATGGTTGGTGTGCCTGGTTTGTTCTTCAAACAGTTTGGCTGGACTGCCGCAGTCGCAGTGTTCTCATCATTGGTGGTGGCGCGCTTACTTACGCCGATGATGTCGGCCTATTTGCTCAAGCCGGCGAAGCATGTGGCGCCGAAAGATGGCCGGCTGATGCGCAGCTACCTCGGCGTGATGCGCTGGTGTCTGCGCTACCGCTGGGTGACGGCGATTGCCTCTGCGGCGTTTTTTGTGGCTTCATTGTCGCTGGTGCCCTTGCTACCGACAGGCTTCATACCGCCGGCCGACCGCGGACAAACGCAGATCACGGTCGAGCTGCCGCCGGGCAGTACCTTGGCAGAGACTACTGCTACGGCCGAACAGGCAAGACTCACCGCGATGAAAGTCAACGGCGTCCAGCGTATCTTCAGCTCGATCGGTGGTGGTTCCAGTGGCGACGCATTTGTGCCGGGCGCCGCCGCTGAAGCGCGACGCGCTGTGCTGACACTGAACGTGATCCATCGTGATGAGCGCGCTGAGTCATTGCAGGATCTGGAGAATCAGTTACGCACCAGACTGGATGAAATTCCAGGTGCACGCTTCACCGTTGGCCCGCCGGATACCGGCGTCAAGATGCAGCTCGTTTTGAAAAGTGATGATCCGTTTGCGCTTGCGACGGCGGCGCGTCTAGTCGAGCGCGAGTTGCGAACGATAAATGGTATTGGCAATGTCAACTCAAGCGCATCGCTGGTCCGACCTGAGATCATCGTTCGACCTGATGCCGCGCGCGCGGCAGACCTTGGTGTGACCACGGCGGGTATTGCTGAGACGGTACGCGTTGCTACCGCCGGTGACTATGACGTCAACCTGCCGAGGTTGAATTTGTCAGAACGTCAGGTACCGATTCGCGTGAAGTTACCCAATGATGTGCGCGCTGATCTGGCAGCGATCGAGCGCTTATCGGTACCGGGACGCCAGGGTCCGGTGATGCTGGGCACGGTCGCCAGTGTGAGCATGGACAGCGGCCCGGCGCAAATCGACAGGCTGAACCGCAGCCGTAATGTCACCCTGGAGGTGGAGTTGGGCAGTCGTTCGCTGGGTGAGTTGAATGAAGAAGCGCGTGCACTGCCCAGCATGAAAAACCTGCCGCCCTCAGTCACGATTGCCGAGCTGGGTGATGCGCAAGAAATGCAGGCGCTGTTTGAGAGCTTCGGCATCGCCATGCTGATTGGGGTGCTCTGCATCTATGGGGTGCTGGTACTGCTGTTCCACGACTTCATGCAGCCGATCACAATTCTTGCAGCGCTGCCGCTGTCGATAGGCGGTGCTTTTGTTGGTCTGCTGGTCACTCACAAGGCATTGTCGATGCCATCCATGATTGGATTGATTATGCTGATGGGTATCGTGACCAAGAACTCCATTCTGCTGGTTGATTATGTGATTCTGGCCCGCCATGCAGGCATGTCGAGGTTCGACGCACTGGTAGACGCTTGTCACAAGCGGAGCCGCCCGATTCTGATGACTACGATTGCGATGGGGGCGGGCATGATGCCTTTAGCGCTAGGCTTCGGAGCAGACCCAAGTTTCCGCTCACCTATGGCTGTCACGGTCATCGGTGGCTTGATTACCTCCACCCTGTTATCACTCCTGGTGGTACCTGCCGTTTATACCTTCGTCGATGACGCCCAAGATCTATGGCGGCGATTCAGCCAAACCGTTTTGCGTAAAGCGGAGTAAATGAGAGCTTACCCAGTATAGAAATCGAAGTCTTCGATGTGCTTCGTACGATTCAATAGGTCGCGCGCCCGCCACTCAGATCAAACACGGCACCCGTCGTAAATGAGCATTCCTCGGTACAAAGCCAAGCCACCATCGCGGCGATTTCTTCGGGTGTCCCAAAACGTCCCATCGGTATTTTGCTGAGCATGTAGGCAATGTGCTCCGCAGAATTCTGGTCCAGAATGGCGGTCTTCACGGCGGCTGGGGTAACGCAGTTCACGCAGATGCTGGTATCGGCAAGTTCTTTGCCCAGCGATTTGGTCAGGCCAATCACGGCAGCCTTGCTTGCACTGTAGGCGCTGGCATTCGGGTTGCCCTCTTTGCCCGCGACCGAGGCGATGTTCACGATGCGGCCATAATTGCGCTCTCGCATACCGGGTACCAATTCGCGGCAGCAGAGGAAGGTGCCATTGAGATTGATGTCAATGATCTGCTCCCAGGCATCGGTCGGGTACTCCCAGAGCTTGGCATTGGGTCCGCTGATACCGGCGGAGTTGACCAGAATGTCGACGGGGGCGATCGCTTGCGTGCTGCGCGCTGCATCAGCCACGGAAGCATGCGAAGCCACATCAACTGTGAAAGCATTGATCACGCTGCCCGCTGCGCTGGCTTGCAGATGATGTACCGCTTGCTGCAGGCCTGTCGGGTCCCGATCCCAGAGGGTTAGTCGGGCACCCGAGGTGAGGAGGCGATTGGCTATGGCGAAGCCAAGGCCGGATGCGGCACCCGTAACGACAGCATGACGCTGCTGAAGGTTCAGTTGATTGATCATGGTTTCACCGTTTTTATTTTGCCCAGCCACAAAGGTTTCTGACGATAATCCGGTCCCAGTGCGATGGCATCGCGCTGTACCGCTTCGCTCACCACATTAAAACGGTCCGGAACCAGACTGCCGGTTTTGGCCATCTCATGCAGCAAATGATAAGAGAATAACCGATGACCTCGCCCGCGCAGACCGTTGGCAAAATCGGAGGGTCCAGCCGCTGCGAGCACGGTAAGCCGCGAGTCGTTTGGCGGTGTTGCGCCGTCGCGCGACACCGGGATCACGGGTGCGACATCGTTGTAAATCAGCTTGTTACCCTCAGAGCGACCCGAGAAACAGGTGTCCAGTACCACGACGATTTGTTGTGCATTACTTCGAAGCAGAATTTGGTAGAACTCGTTAAGTCTGAAAGCAGGATCATCCAGATGACCGTCCGAGGCATCCTGGCGGATTAGCACAGTGTGCTTGCCGTCGCGCGTCGGCGCCGCATGACCAGAGTAGTACACCATCAGCCTGTCCTTGTGGGTCAGGCGACCGACCACGGTACGCAGGCGTGTCATCATGCGCACGCCGGTCGCCTCATCATTGATCAGGCTGACCATGTGTTCGGGTGGAATGCCAAATTGTCTGCGGATCAGATCAGCGAAATTTTTGGCAGAGCGATCCGCGAACGTCACACGTGGCAGCTCCTCATAGTCGGCAATACCAATCACCACGGCAAAGGTATTTCCAATAGCGCGCACGGGTAAAATTTTTGCGATCACCTCGGCAAGGTCATCATTGAATTCACCCTGGTCCATGGTTTTAAGGCGAGCTTCAAGCTGACGAATTTCTTCGTTAAGTCGTTCTTTCTCAGCGCTGACTTGTTGACGCTGCCGCACATCATCACGCAGTTCTTCTAGTCGCTCGCGCAGCTTGCGGCTCTCGACATCATCGGCGAGTACCAGTGATTGTGTCGCCACGGCACCGCTTTCAATTTTCCGCAGAGGCCGTAGATTGGCCATCTGCCCTGTCTCGGGCTTCACAGTATCCAAAGCGGATATTTCCACATTGTCGACGAATTGCATGGCAAGCACCTGATCGCTCAACATCAAGTGCCCAGATACCGGACGTATAAGCTTGTCGCTCGCTGCCATGCGCAGGAAAGGGCGGGCACGACTGATTAACTGCTTGAGTCGTCTGCCCTGATCCGAGTCAATATCGTGTTGCGTCACCATCGTAAATGTCATGGGTGCACGATCTGGTTGCGTAGAGCCAGCAACCGTGATGATGAAGCGTTTAAGATCGGCGTCATAGATGACGTTTTTCACCTCGGGTTCGCCGACCAGTTCAAAGAGACTTTCACTGATCGATTGTAATACCAGAGGGCGGGGCAGCGTTTTTGGAAGATTGTCCTGAAACTCACGCAACTTGCGGTTCAGGTTTTCAACGCGACGATCGTACGCGGCCCGTTTTGCCTCTTCACTCGCCCGAGTGGCTCGTACGCGTTCGTTGAATTCGGCTGTCGATTCGAATTCATCGCGCGTCAGCGTTACTTCTGGTGGAGGCCTCGAGGCTTCTATTTCGCGTCGTTCGCGGCGCAAGGCTTCGGGCAGCTCTGCAAGTCTCTGCATCTGAGTTTCACCACGCTTTTGTGCGGCGGCAGTGATATCCTTCCAGGCGACTGCACGCGATCGGTTGCTCGCAGCCCTTCGGCTCCGAGCGCCGACCAAATCGGAGTCGGCGACCCAGACAAGGTCGGGACTTTTGCGATATTCCGCCAGCAACCGCCAGCTATCAGGAGGGGTGAATTCCAGCGATGTTCGCGCGGCTAGACCTGAAACACTCGTGTTGACAACACAATTTTTACAAACAATCGACAGACGTTTCAGGTTTCCTGCTTCAACGTATCGATCGAACAGTTCGCTGCCGACATCAATGGAGCCAGAGCCTTGTGAATTGAGCTGGATTTCACGAGTGATAGTGGTCCTAAGCCCGGTTATCTCGATTTGAGCACCGTTCAGTGGCAGTGTCACCCATTCACTGCGACCAGTCGCCACGGCACGATTGCGATCGGGCTCCTCACTCAGAACTTGGGTTCCTGTCTCGTGACCAAAGGTATCTTTCAAAAAATTTCCCGGTGCCAGCAACGGATACAAGCCAATCGTGAATGTGGCTGCCAGCGTGGATCCAATCGGATTGGCACGCTTACCGGTCACTTCCCGACGTTGAACAATCGGCGCTTCGAATTCCGGCGAGCTGATTTTTTCTTTCAATGTGATGGTCAGCACGCCTCGCTGATCAATGTAAGCTGATTCAAACCCTTGGGTTTTTGTACTGGCCGCGTTCGGATTCAGATAACGGGTTTTGCCAGTGATTTGAGTTACCTGATTCGTGTAATCACCACCACAGGCGGCGAGTCCAAGTATTGACACGAGCAGAGCGCAAAAAGACGGCGCGAATCGTGGTGATACATTGACGGCGTTCATGATCGACGTTCTGTAGTTTGTCCAGCCATGCAAAATGAGGCCGCGTCCTGGCTTCGCGCCGGTCGCGCGCACCATGCCGCCTTGGTGGAAAAAGAAGGATACGCGATATCCCAATGTTCGGTGTTCGCCAACTTTGATGCGTAACTTGTTTTTAAATTGAAAATTGGCGGCGAGTGTTTGCAACGACCGGGGCGCGAGTTCAGTTTAATATCAATTTAATAATGATAGAAAATCGGTGACTGCTGCTATATTCAGACTTTTTAGCGGTAGCAGCGTTTTCGCAGCTACCCACCTATTTTCGTGGCTGCCTAATGGATGATGGTCGGGTCAATCACACCCTGAATGAACTCAAATCAGCCAGAGAGCGACTTGCGAGTCTGGAGAAGGATCAGCTTGCTCTGGCAGACAGACTGGCCGCTGCGCGTCGTGCCCAGCGACGCATTGGTTTTTATCTCCTAGGTCTGGTCATCCTGTTCTCGCTCGTGATGGCCGGGGCGTTTACGCTGCTCCTCTGATGCCTGCGCCTGTGTCGTCGATTTTTGTTCAGCGACTTAGCGCCACAGCGTCGAGCTCTTGAGCAAATGATCGCGGAAGATTGTCGCAATCGGTGACAACTGCTTGCCCTTGTGGTGCACGACATGCCACTGCGACTGCAGGGGAAAACCCTTGACATCCAATATCGAAACGCCAAGTCCTGATGCATGACCTTGTAGCGCATGCTGAGAAATCACCGCAACACCCAGACCACCTGCCACGGCTTCCCGAATCGCTTCATTGCTGCCCAGCTCCAGCTTCATTTCCGGGTTGAAACCCAGCCTTTGAAAATGGGCATCGGTTGCCATGCGAGTGCCTGAACCTGGTTCGCGCAGGATAAACCGACTGCTCGCCAATGCGCGTAAATCCATCGTGCTTCGATTGGCAGACCGTTTTTTTCGGGGTCCAATCACGACCAGTGGATTGGGCATGAATACCTGATCCTCGAGATCAAATGTACCAGGTGGCATGGACATGATGTAGAGATCGTCGAGATTATCAGCGAGCCGACTGACGACACCATCGCGATTAAGAACCTCGAGTGAAATATCGATCGCGCGGTATTTGGCGCAAAAGCCGCCCAGCAGACGGGGTACGAAATACTTCGCTGTGCTGACCACGGTTACTTTCAGGCGGCCTCGCGTCAGCCCTTTGAGGCCATCGATTTTTTGTTCAAATGCTTCCCACTCCGCCGACATCGCACGCGCGGTTCGGGCGAGCTCTTTCCCGGCTTCGGTTAGATGCACGCGTTTGCCTATCACTTCGTACAAAGGCATGCCCACCGCGTTTGCGGCCTCGCGCAACTGCATTGAGGCAGTGGGTTGAGTCACATGGGTCGCGCGCGCCGCTGCGCTGACGCTGCCGGTATCGGCCAGCGCCAGCACCAGTCGCAGCTGTCTGAAAGTCATATTCATTGCTTTTTATCTATGGTAAACAATGTAAAATTCGATTTTACCCGATTGTTTAATGTATCTATCATCCTTGTCTAAAAGAGGATGTATGCAAAATCTGCTCGACCCGGCAATTCTTTTTTTTGTATTTGGCGTGATCGCTGGCTGGTTCCGCTCTGATTTGGAGATGCCCGCCGCCACGGCCAAATTCCTGTCTCTTTACCTTCTGATGGCATTGGGTCTGAAAGGTGGCTTCGCCCTTGCGGCGTCAGGTCTGAATCCCTCGGTGATGATCAGCCTTTTCGCCGCGATCCTGATGGCTTTCGTTGTACCGGCGCTGGGCTACCTGTTTCTGAGAAATCGGGTTGCGCGATTCGTTGCCGCTGCCGTCGCTGCCTCCTACGGCTCGGTTAGTGCAGTGACCTTCGTGACGGCGATGCAGTATCTCGAATCTCAGCAGATGTCGCCCGGTGGGCACATGGCGGTCGCGATGGTCCTTATGGAGTCGCCCGCGATTCTGATGGCGGTGCTACTTGCCAACATGATTCGCCAAAAGCAGGCGAGCGCGCAGGTGGTCGCTAACCAGAGTGGCATTGGGGCCATGGTGGGTTCAGGGGGCGGCAGTTTTTCCGCGCCCTCCATGGGCAAAGTCATTCATGGGTCTTTTACCAGCGGGGCGCATCTGCTGTTGCTGGCTTCTTTGTTCATTGGCTACCTGAGTGGCGAGGCGGGCAAAGTCATGATGCAGACGTTTTCAACCGATCTCTTCAAAGGCATGCTGGCTTTTTTTCTGTTGGATATGGGCTTGATGGTTGCGCGCAGCATGCGTGATGTGCAGGGCAAGTCGCCGATACTGATCGCTTATGCCGCACTGGCCCCCGTGGCGCACGCTAGCATCGCACTGCTGGTGTCGGTGCTGCTGTCTTTGCCGGTCGCCGACGCTGCGCTCATCATGGTGCTCTCGGCCAGCGCTTCGTACATCGTGGTGCCAGCGGTCTTGCGTTACGCAATTCCCGAGGCCAATCCGTCGCTTTATCTGGGCTTGTCCCTTGGCGTTACTTTTCTGCTGAATATTCTGTTTGGTATCCCTTTCTACACGGAGGCCGCCAGACGGGTACTCGCCTGAGTCTGACTTCTTTTTTTGACAAGCTGTGTAATGGACTGCTCTGCAGGAATTTTCCAAAGCAGTTATCTTTACATCATTGGCCGCAAAGCCTTGGGCCGACATCCTTGTAATCAAAACGGGAGTTATCCATGCCTGAACTTTCCCGTGCACGCACAGAGCAGCACGCCGGACTGGCACGGACGATAGCGTTCGTCGGTTTCCTTTTCGCCAGCACCGTGCATGCAACCGTGACGGACGGCGACAATCCATTCGAGATATTCGACAGCAATCGGAATTTCACGGTGACCTCAAAGGTCACCTGGATACCCGTCGATAATATCCAGGCGACCTGCGATCGCGAAGCGCGATTACGCGGTTATGGCGATTTCGGGTACGAGCTCAAGGCCTGCTCGTTTTATGAAAATGACGTGTGTGTCGTTTTCACCGAAAAAAAGCTGAACATGCACACGCTGGGACATGAGGTGCGTCATTGCTTTCAGGCGAACTGGCACGAGTAAGATTCTATCGCTACCGGGTCACTTGCGTCACCGGTACCGCTCGGCTGTTGAGCAGCAAGCTGCACGAAATTCCCCTAAAAATTTGCCTTCCTCTCTCGGGCGTTGGATGGTTTTAACGTTGCGATGTCCCCATGCGCGAATAATGCCACGATGACTCAATCCGCAGCGACCTCAATGGTGCTTTTGCGATGAACCTACAGCTCGATCGAGCGGAGACCATATGAATCCAAGCACAGGTCGCTCCAACACTTGGATCAAGAAATCCAGTCAGTAGAGCGTATCTACCAACAAGGACTCAAAAAAGCTTTCGAAGCTGATTCCGCCCCTGATCATCACCGTCTGGCTGATGAACACTCAGGTGTTGGAGAATTTTCCAAAATGGAAGCTGAGAAAAAACCTGACCTCGAGTTCAGAATTGCCAAAAAAAGTGTCAAGATTCCAGCAAGCTTGTTGAAATACGGTGGCGTCAAGGACGGCAGTCGCTCGAAAAAAACTGATAAGAGAATGCCTGTCCCTCGAACGCGGTTCAGGGAGATAGGTCAACCTGACTGCTCAATTGCACAGATTTGCAGGCGAGGCGGACGCAGTGTTTGCGTCCGCGAGAAAGCGCCGATCAGTTTTCCTGGTTGAGTCGCTTCACCCAATTTTCAATCGCGTCAGCGACATTTTTTGATTCACAGAAATCGGGTATTTTGCCGACTGCTGTGATCAGCAAGTTGCGAATGAACTGCATATCTTTGTCCGAGTAGCAGTAACCTATTTGCTGGTCAGCGGCTACCAGCATTGCATCATGTTTGCGCTTGCCATCCTTGGCGCGAGCCAAAAATTCGTTCGAGCAGGTCTTTTCGAATTTCGATGCGACCAGTGAGCCCATATAGGTCGTGATCAGCAAAGCACTTTCATCGTACTCTTTGAATTTGCACTGGGTGTAATTCGGGTTCGACGAATCGGGCGAGATTTCGAAAATATTTTGTGCGCTGGCTGCTTGCAGGGTGATCAGGAGCGCTGCGCCGACAATCAATCGCTTCATGAGTTGTGCCTCGGATAAGTTATTGTGTTTATTATTTGTTGATATTGCGAGAATATTCGTATTTTTCTGCGAGGCGACACTTTACCCCGATTGAGTCAGGTGTGGGTGATAGGTGATGTTGGATTATGCGCTTGAATCGCTGAAGCCATTCAGCATCAGACCATACAGATCCGCTTGACCTACCTGTCCACCTTTGAGCAGTACTTCCTTATTGTTGATGAGCGGGTCATCGGATAACAAGGTGCAGACATGGGCGTTTTGTCCGAAGTGACTTGCTTTAATCTCAAGTGCGCTCGCGAGTATGTCGCGCATCGTAAAGCTGGACGAGTCACCACCGGCTACGACCAGCCTCTGTAGCCCAACCCGTTCAAATGCCACTCGCGCCAGTCTAGCGAAAAGATGGCCGATACGCTGTGCTACCGCCAACGCATTTAAAGGCTGAGTCGATGCCGTGGACAGCTGCGCATCATCCGGTCCCTCTGCGGTGAAGACAATCACGCTAGTACCGGATTTCAATGCATCCAGCATGCGCTTCTCCAGCGAGTCCAGTGCGCCGGGATCTTCGCAGGTCAGCAGGCTGCGCTCTGCACGCATCGTCAGAAAGCCGGCTCTCCGTGCCCAAGCAATCTGATCCGCAGACAAGGACGAGCAACTGCCTGACAGCACCAGCAGTCGGTCAACCGCAGCAAGTTTGTGCGCGGGCGGGCTTGAGGTCAGTCGCCCGGACAGGCGCAACCATGTACCGAGTCCGTGGGCAAATCCCTGTGCTGCCATCGCACACACCTGACGTCGTTGCGACACATGCCACAAGCTCGCTGCAGCAGTCATGACTTGCTTTAACGTGTAACCATCGAAGACCACGCTGTCGTGCGCCATGAGCTCGTTGGCCAGCACGTCGGGTGTTGCTTCAAAATGATCCAGCAGACGTAAATCGACCGCATGGCCTGGGTTAAAGCCTTGCTGAGCGAGCACCAAAGATAAATCAGATTCGTGCATCGGCGTCACCGGATGACGTGACATCACGGGATGACGGTCGAGTCGATGTACGGTTGTGCCTGCGCGTGCATAGTGATGACCGAAGATGGTGTAACGGCCGAACTCGGGCGTGGCTGCCAACACAGGTATCAGGCTACCTGGCCAGCAGGCTTGCATCAGTTGCATTGCATGACCGAGGCTGCCTGTATCGGGGGAGGAGTCAAAGGTTGAGCAGCATTTGTACTGCACCAACGGTATATCGAGCTGCCGAAATTTTTCGAGTACGGGTACCAGCTCGGCACGCATACCATCGGGATCAAGGGACCGCGCCGTACCGGCAACGCCCAGTACGTCATAGTTTCGGGCCGATTGTTCGAGGAAATCCATACCAGGATCGGAAAAGAATAAAACCGTCTTCAGTCCGTGTCGTGCATATTGTGCAGCATTGTCCGAAGCACCGGTAAAATCATCGCCATAAAACAGGACCTTGGCCTGCAAGGCCGTGTTCGCATCGTTCATGATCTTATGGCCTCATCCGCGCGAAAACGCAACAGCACTCATGCAAATTTTTCCAGTGCTTCACGTAATTCGCGATGGGTTTTCGCAGCGACATCGAGCGGTGTCCCTGCGATGGCTGCTGACCAGGACTGCCGAAGGGCGCTCACACCCGCGGCAATCCCACCGGGATGCGCGAACAATCCACCGCCGGCGAGAAAAATCAGATCAGTCGATTGCATCCGCTCCCATGTGGGTGCTGCCTGCCTGACGGTCTGGCCCGAGGAGAACACTGGCATGATCGTGCAGGGTTTGCCAGCAAACATCGGCGTCAGGCAAGCGCGCGCCGAAGCGATCACACTGTCATCGTCTTCCTGAAACTTGTTGGCAATACCATTAACGTGCATGTGATCCACGCCAGCCAGGCGCCACAGCTTTTGCCATGCCGTGTAAGACCAGCCCGCTTGTACATAACCCCAGCCGTTACGATGCGCGTGAATGGGTAATTGCGCATGACGGCGAAAGGCATTGAAGCCCGCCATACCGACAGAATTCAGACTTAGCATCACGGCGGTGCCACCAAGCTGCTGCACCAGGTCATGGCGGCGTTTCATTTCATCGAGCTCGCCGGTCAGATTGAATGCATACATCACCTTTTTACCCGACCGCTCGGCATGGCGGTTGATGACGGCCATCGACAGCGTGACGCGCTCATCAAAAGGGCAGGCTGGCCCATCTGCCTGAAGCTCATCATCTTTGATAAAGTCAACCCCAGCCTCGCACAGCTGAGCTACGACATTCGCAGTATCCTGCGGGCTGAGTCCTACCGAGGGTTTGATGATCGTACCTATCAGTGGTCCTTGCTGTGCGCCAGTGAGTGCGCGTGTGCCCGCGATGCCAAACGCCGGACCAGGATACGCCTGCTCAAATGAGGGCGGTAACGTCATATCCATCAGCCGCAGCGAGCGCACAGGTTTGAGTTCGTACAGATTGCCGGCGACAGTAGCCATCAGATTGGGCAGTGATGGCCCGAGATTCTCCAGCGGCCATGACAGTTTGAGCTCGTAATGTCTCGCCTCGCTGCTGCCCGGCTGATCCAGCACAGTGATTTCATATCGCGCGGCGGCGCGCGTCTTTAGCGCTTCATCTTCACCGGGAATGGCGACGAAAGTCCCCGAGGATTGTTCGCCTGCGATCAGTGCAGCCACCTTCTCTGGATCATCCGCCGTTTCAAGGTGGTAGACGGCTTCGATGCGCATGCCTGTGCTGATATGCATCATTTAAAGACCGCGAGCACCGCTGGATAAAAATCCGCCATCGACTGGCATTGCAATACCGGTGATGTAGGCAGCATCATCGGAGGCGAGAAATTGTACTGCAGCGCCAATCTCAGACACCGTACCGTAGCGATTCATTGGAATGGCTTTCGAATACTCGGTGCGAAATTGCGCAGTATGCAACAGCTGCGTCATCGGTGTATCCACGGGGCCTGGTGCCACTGCATTCGCAGTAATGCCATATTCTGCGAGTTCGACGGCCATTTGTCGGGTCAGTGCAATGACAGCACCTTTGGAGGTGCCATAGGCAGTGCGGCCCGTACCTACCGCGCGCATGCCGGCGACCGAAGCGATATTGATGATTCGCCCCCACTGATGGTGCATCATCTGACGAGCAGCGTGTTGGCTGCAGAGCAGGGTACCAGTGACATTGATGTTCATCGTGCGCTCGAATTCCTCGAGCGGGAAATCAACGAAAGGAAACACTTTGGCGACACCCGCGCAATTGACCAGAATATCGCAGCGACCAAGCGTGTTTGAGATGACACCAAAAGCCGTTGCGATTTGCACAGAATCGCTCACGTCAATCGGAATGGCCATCACAGACAGCTGTTGCGATTGCAATCGCGCGACCATCGCGGCGCTGGCGGCTTCATCGCGATCGGCAATCACTACATGGTGACCGATACGCGCGAGGCGCTCAACCACTTCCGCGCCGATACCCATGGCGCCACCGGTCACGACAGCCACGCGTGATGCGGGTTTGACTTCCTGATTCACTCTTTTCCCCGATGCTACATTATTCTTTTTATCCCATTTTTTGGCGGGCATCTCGTGGTCTGAATGATTGATCTTATCGTAATGATTCCGATACACCGCGCGGGTAACCAGACGCAAAGATATCACATCGAAACGGCCTGTCTGCCGAATGACAGCATCCTCTGATCCCGCCAATCCCTCGCGGCAAACCAGTGTCGACAGACGCACGCTGCAGTGCGACATCCGGTTTTGCGTATGATGCAGGTTGACCATAACAAGGAGAGCGACCATGCGCGCCATCTATCTTTTCGTCGGACTGTGTGCGGCTGCGTCCGCTTTTGCGGACACCATCAAGACATTTCGGGACTGTGCGACTTGTCCCGAAATGGTCGTTATTCCTGCGGGTAGCTTCGCGATGGGTACCCCAGACACCGCGAAATCGGCGCCGAACGATAGCAGCAATGACAAAGAAAAGCCGGCGCGTACCATACAAATGAAATCCTTCAGCCTTGGTAGGTATGAAGTGACTCAGGCAGAGTGGGTCGCCGTCATGGGTGAGAACCCCAGCGAAAATGAAGGCAAGAATTTCCCGGTTGATCATGTGAGCTGGGAGATGGCACAGAGTTTTGTGGAAAAGCTGAGCCAACTCACTGGCAAGCAATATCGTTTACCCAGCGAGGCAGAATGGGAATATGCGGCGCGTGCCGGCACCTTGAAAGAGTACTACGACAGTGATGAAATGGCTTCCCTCGATGCGTATGCCTGGTTCGGCGCCAATTCAGGCAAGGAAGCGCACGCGGTTGGCGAGAAAAAGCCGAATCACTTCGGGCTGTATGACATGTACGGCAATGTGTGGGAGTGGACACAGGATTGCTGGAACCCAAGTTACCAAGGCGCACCTCAAACGCAGGCTGCATGGGAAGAAGGTAATTGCGAGTCTCGCGTTAACCGTGGCGGCTCTTGGTTCAATGTCGCGCGTATGCTGAGATCGGCTTTCCGTTCGCGCTTTGCAACCACGCTGAAAAGTCCCTATTTCGGTCTGCGCGTTGCTCGCTCGGATTGATTGCAATTCTGCTGACTGAATGAGTCGGCAGATAGTAATTAGTACACGTGGTTTCAAGTACGAAGTGCAACACGGTTTAGAGATTCATGAAACACCTGATGCGGGGTTTTAAATCCCAATCGTTTTCTGGGGCGGTGATTCAATCGATCTTCGATCATTTTAAGCTCTGCATCAGTAACCGTAGA